>JAKJGQ010000100.1 GCA_022704305.1 Thermotogae bacterium
GAAAAGTTCAATCCTTCTTGCCGAAAGGCTTTATATAACCTCAAATCCATCATTGAAGACAAAATAATAAAAATAAACGATATAGTACTGCCTGAAAAATATATAATATTTGATGTTGAAACTTATGCTGAAAGAGACTTCCTTTTTGGCTATCTCCTTGAGGATAGGTATATACCTTATGTTTTCAATAGTGCAGATTCAAAAAAAACAGAAGAGATGATTGATTTCCTGTATAACCTCAAGCTGCCTCTGGTACATTATGATGTTCATGATGTACAGTCCCTGGAAAACATAGGAAGAAACTACCCCGCACTGAGGACAAAGATTTCACGGATACTGGAAAACTCTCTCGATGTGTTTGAAGTTATAATCAAGAATGTATCTTTTCCGGTGACCTCATATTCACTGAAAGATATAAGCAAGTACCTGGGCTTTAAATGGCGAACCAATCTTAACGGACACGCTGTTATTATAGAATATAATATGATGCTTAAAGGAAATAAAGAGATACTGCAGAAAATACTTAGTTATAACGAAGACGACTGCAGAGCTACAAAAGTCCTTATGGAAAAGCTCCGCGAGCTGTAGGAGGTCAAAATGGAAAATCCTTTGTTTAAAAGTGGTTTTATTGCAGTATGCGGAAAACCAAACGTCGGTAAGTCAAGTATAATAAACGCCATAATAGGTCAGAAAATTGTAATTACCTCAGATAAACCCCAGACCACACGGAACAAGATTAACTGCATATATACCCAGCCCCACTGCCAAATGGTATTTGTAGATACGCCAGGTATTCACAAACCTTTGCACAAGTTTGGGGAGTATCTTGTAAAGATAGCCGTGAATGCTGTTAAAGGAACAGATGCCATACTCTTTGTTGTTGATGCCTGTGAGGGTATAAGGGCTTCCGATGAGATAGTTGCGGATATAGTCAGACGGTCCGGTGTAAAAGCAGTTCTTGCAATCAATAAAATGGATATAGCCAAAACTGAGAACGTTGCTCAGGAAATGGAGAATAAAATAAGATCCATCTGCCCTAACATAACAGATACGGTCAATGTTTCCGCCAAAAGCGGAAAAAATATAAGTACTCTTGTACAAAAACTTGAAAATATGATGCCTCAGGGACCTATGTACTATCCACAGGATGAAGTTACTGATAAGCCATCGCGGTTTATAGTCTCCGAACTGATAAGAGAAAAGATACTCTACCTTACGCAACAGGAGGTACCACATTCAAGTGCCGTGGTTGTTGAGGATTTTGAGCAGAGGGAGAACGGTACTCTTTATATAAGAGCTAACATATATCTGGAAAGAGATTCGCAGAAAGGTATAGTCATAGGCAAGGACGGAGCCATGATAAAGCAGATAGGTCAGCTGGCCCGTAAAGATATAGAAAGAATGTTTGAAGAAAAAGTTTTTCTTGATCTGTTTGTGAAAGTGAAGGACAAATGGCGTGAAAGCGATTTTCTTATTATGAACACAATGGGCTTCAAGGATGAGTTTAAAAAAGGTGAAAAGTAGGTGGTAGAGTGATACTTGTATGCGGCGGAGCCGGATACATAGGTTCCCACCTTGTAAAGGTGCTTAAAGAAAGTAAAAAAGAGGTTTTGGTTTTCGATAACTTTGAAACCGGTCACGAATGGGCTGTAAAAGATACAAAGACATTCAGAGGTGATCTGCGCGAACTCAAAGATATACAGGGAGTTTTTAAAGAAAACAGTATAGATGAAGTTTATCACTTTGCTGCTTACTCGCTTGTAGGAGTTTCAATGCAAAAACCCTATGAGTACTTTGACAATAACATCAAAGGGACTCTGAACCTGCTTAAGGCAATGACGGAGCATAATGTCAAAAACATAGTTTTCTCATCTACCGCGGCAGTATACGGAGACCCCAAAACACTTCCAATAACGGAGAAACAGGAAAAAATCCCTACCAACGTTTACGGACAGAGCAAGCTTATGATCGAACAGATTATGAACTGGTATTCAAAACTCGGAATGATAAATTATGCTGCACTGAGATACTTCAATGCTGCCGGGGCAAGCCTGGATGCACAGATAGGAGAAGACCATACACCTGAAACACATCTTATACCTCTGATACTTCAGACCGTATTAGGAAAAAGAGAGAAAATAACTGTTTTCGGAAACGATTATCCTACTGCTGACGGAAGTGCGGTCAGAGATTACGTACACGTTCTTGATCTTGCGGATGCCCATATAAAAGCTATGAAATGGATAAAAGAGAATAACCGTTCAGATGCTTTCAACCTGGGTAACGGAGAGGGATTTTCTGTAATGCAGGTTATTCAAAAGACACAGGAAGTAACCGGATGTAATGTAAAGTATGAGATAGGTGCACGAAGAAGCGGAGATCCTGCAGTGCTTATTGCCTCGTCGGAAAAAGCACACACTGTCTTAGGATGGACTCCAAGGTACAGTAGACTTGAAGAGATAATTCAGACTGCCTACAACTGGCATAAAAAATAACTTTATTGGGACAGGGGTTTAAAGCCATATCAATGAATAACGGAATAATTAAAGTTTTTAAGGATTTTTTAAGTATGGTATTATAGAATTATGATGCAAGTGAGAAAGATACCCTAAACCTCCTTAAGAGAAGTAAGAACTCCCAGAACCCCCCAATAGAGAACGAAAAACCTTTATCGCCCTAAAACAGGGCGGTTTTTTTATGAAAAAACCTCCCGTAAGGGAGGCTTTTCAGTATACTATGCTTCCGTTAGCTACGAAATAAATAGATATAATACTTAATACCAGCATTACCAGATAAGTTGCTATTTCAACGCGGGTGAACTTCTGATTCTTTTCTTTTTTGGCAATGTATCGCACTATTATGCCTGAAGTATATATTATTACTGCAGCTGTTGCATACTTCCACATTGCCGTGAAAACCCATATGCAGAAGATTATTCCAAGTACCGAGAAAATTATATTTGAATACTTTTTTTCTTTATAAGCCGTCTTTATTCCAAGAAAAGCTGATGAAACATATGGAATAAGAATACAGATTACGGCAAGGCTTATAACTGCAAAGTAAATGTTCTGAAGTATTGCATTTTCACTGTTGTCAATCCTTCCGGTTTCAGACATTGTGAACAGAAGTATAAGCACGGCCTGAGTAATTAAGTTAGTTATTAAAAGAGAAAATACCGGAGTGACTTTTTTATTCTGTTTTGCAAAGCTTTTTGGAAAAACATGGTCTCTTGATGCGGCAATATAAGGAATTTCTGCTGCCAGTAAAAGCCAGCTCAGAAGAGCCCCCATTACCGAAAATAAGAAACCGAAGTCCAAAAGATACTGTCCTGATTTTCCTATGACTTTGTTAAGAACGGTTCCTAAGGGTGAGTTGGATGTAAGTATCTCTTCCACCGGTACTACACCCATTGATAGAGTTGATACAAGGACATAGATGCTAATAGTTATGAGAAAACCCAGAAGAGTAACTTTTGCAACATCTTTCTGGGATTTTGCCTTGTTGGAAAGAACCACGGCACCCTCTATTCCTATAAATGTCCAGAGCATGGTATTGAAACTTGAGTTTATCTGATTCCATATAGAAGACTCCCTTGCAACTACCTGTCCATCTTCGAGAGTTTTTATAGTTGTGGAGAACATGTTTGAAAATAAATCAGGTTTAAAGTAAGTTATTGCGACTATAAGAACGACAAACAACGGAAGAACTTTTATGATGGTAATTACAGCGTTAGTTATTCCGGCAGTTCTTACCCCGGATACAATGAGCATATGGTAAGACCAGAGAATAAGACTTGCAATACCTAAGGCCAGAAGCTTATTTTCTTCAATTACGGGGAAATATATGCTCAAAATCTTGACGATTGCGACATAGTAGGCAAGATTTCCAAAAAGAGCACTCCACCAGTAACCATATCCTGAATTGAAACCTACGAAATCACCGAATGCTTCCTTTGCATAACTGTACATTCCGCCCTCAAGCTCAGGTCTTGAGTTAGAAAGATACTGGAAAACCTTTACAAGAGAAAAAACACCGATACCCGTAATAAGCCATCCTAAAAGTATAGGACCGGGATTTGCAATGTTGCCTAAGTCTCTGGGAGAGTTAAAGATACCTGCTCCTACGACTGAACCTACCACGACAGCTAAAAGCGGAAAAAAACCAAGAACCTTGTTGTTCGTTTTTTCCATATGGTGCCCCCTTAAAAATATGTAGTTTGCATACTTTACGGTATTACATACCAAGGTATGCTTTTTTATTTTTTCAAAAAGCTTTTTGACGATAAGTGGGGCCAAGCCTAAAGAAGGTTCATTCAAGCTGCTTCTGTCTTTCTCTGAGCCTTGGAAACAGATCGTACATTTTGTGAATATCCTGAGTATAGTTTTTTTTGATGATGTGCTCCTATTATAAGGTTTTCTTTAACTGTAAGGTTGGGGAAAATTTTTCTTTCTTTAGGTACCAAGACGATACCTTTCTGGTTTATCTTGTAAGAAGATGTACCTTGTGATTTTATTACACCGGAGATAGCATTAAGAGTAGAGGATTTTCCTGCACCATTTGAACCTATTATGGTTACTATACTTGCGCTAGGTATATGCAGGGTAAGATTTTTTACTGCATGAATTATACCATAAGATATATTAAGATTTTCTGTTGATAATATTTCAATCAACTTGATCATTACCAAGATAAGCACTTATAACGGTTTTATCTTTTTAAATTTCTTTTGGTGTACCTTCTGATATGATTTTTCCGTAGTTTAGAACAGAAATGTTTTCACAAAGGTTCATAACAACTTTATTCTGTACATTCCTTCATTGTAGTTATCATACTTAAACTCATGAACGCAACCAACCCAATGCTGGCAGCGAGATTGTTTAAAATGGATTTGGTACTTAGTAGGTGAGGCAAAAAAAATAATAAAAAAAAGAAAGGAATAAGTTAAGATGAGCAAACCAACTTTACCGGTCTGCAAACCAACTTTCCTTTCTTCTTGAATAAATGTGGGTAAATACGATGTGGGTAATAATTTGAAAAAACAAAGGTGTATACCGTTGTTCTTTATACACCCTTGTTTTTCTTTTTATATTTTTTACTATTCTACACAAATTGGTACAAATTTTGTAACCACAACAAGACCTTCTTGCACATCAATAATATCATTAACATCTATAAGGCATACAATCATGTGAGACGTAAGCCAACCGTTTTCTTCGATTATATCTGCTGTTGTTAGATCTATTCCTTGACTAAAGCCATTTTCTGCAGTTGCTATAAATTCTTTTCCGATAGTGACAGTTTGTTCGTCGTTAATAAAAAAAACATTTGGTTCTTTTACTCCATGTACAGGTGTACACAGAAGCGCTTTTCCACATACTGCGGTTACTCCTAGTTCTGTGAATAATGCGTGTGACCACTGTTTATATCTTAAAAGATCTGTGGTGACAACACCACAACGTATTTGTTGTTGCCCTTTGACAACGGCATCATCCGTAACTAAAGCCAAATAATAGACTGTTGCATTATCTTTTACTACAGCGTTTCCAGAAACAGTACCATAGACTATTGCAGAATCTTGTACAACAGCGTTTCCAGAAACAGTACCATAGACTATTGCAGAATCTTGTACAACAGCGTTATCTGAAACTGTTCCTTCGACATGAGCACCATACATTACCCAACACAATCCCTCTTGACTCAAACAATCTTCTGATTTAATGTACCCTCGTATAATAAAAAGTAGTAGTTATTAAAGTTCCTCTCCAAGAACTTTGAGAAATCTGCTATACTGTAATGGATA
>JAKJGQ010000101.1 GCA_022704305.1 Thermotogae bacterium
ACCTGGGTATATGAGAGCAGAGAGTTCAGAGATGGAATATTCCGATGGATGCCAGATGAGTTCAATGTTTATGAGAGCACTAAGGGTGTATTCCTGCCATACTCCGACGAGAACGTAGGCAATCAGTGGATGGCAAAGTTCAAGGCCAATGACGAGGTCATATATACAAGAATTTATTCTATGTTTGATGCTAAAAACACAGAAGATGCAGTAAGATATCTTGAGAACAAGACAAAAGATATTCAGGGAATCAAGCTTTCAAAATAATAGAAAATAAAAAATTTAGGGCAAGTTTACAAGACTTGCCCTAAACTGTTAGAGGAGGAAGGATGAAAAGATTTTTTTTAATCGTGATTATAGGTATGGTTATGGGTATATCAGCTTTTTCAAAGATAGATATAAATCTTTCGCATCTGGAGTTTTTAAAAGATAGTTTCAATATAGAGGGGAAGTATTACACCGGCTATTGGATATATGCCGATAAAACAGCCGGTGCATATAAGCATGCTCCTGCGGTATCTGAAGGGGTTACCTGTGTTGATGATGTTGCAAGAGTGGCGATTCTTTATACAGATTTATACAGACAGAAAAGTAACTCCCTTTATATGCAAAGGGCAAGAGAAGCTCTTGAGTTTGTTCTTGCTATGCAGGACAATGACGGAGATTTTTATAATTTTATAGATGAAAACGGTACAATTAACCGTACCGGAATTACAAGCAGAAAGAGCAAAAGCTGGTGGGCAGCGAGAGCTTTCTGGTCTATTTCCAATGGTATGGAAATTTTTAAAAGTACTGACAGCCAGTTTTACGATAGACTTTCTGTTGCTGCAAAAAGTTCTTTTGATCTTTTAAAGGGTAGTCTTGACAAAAGTTTTCTAATTAACGGATATACAGATGTAAGTTCAGTTTTTCTTCTTGGTCTTGTGAAGTATTATCAGAATTCCCCAGACGAAAAAACACTTGAACTTGCACAGAGCATAGGAAAAGCCATAATCGACAAACAGTTGGATGAATCGGCCTATAAAGGAGTATATAATGAATCAAACTCCGGGTTTGCATGGCATAGCTGGGGAAGCCGTCAAGCACAGGCTCTTGCGGATCTTTATACGATTTGCGGAAAGGAAGAGTATATTGCTTCGGCAAGAAAATATGCTGATAACTGGCTGGAGGTACTTCTCTCACTTGGGCCTATCTATGAAGTGAAGGAGTATTTTGCGCTTTATCCTCAGATTGCGTACGGAGCCGAAGCGGCTTCTTCTTCGTGTTCAAGTATTTTCCGTGCGACCGGTGAGGAAAGGTACGGCTATCTTGCAGCACTTTTTGCAGGATTTTTCTTCAGAAACAATATTCTTTCCGTTCCTATGTACGGTAAAAACGGCGAAGGTTATGACGGTCTGCACTCTGTCTATATCAATTCTAATGCAGGTGCTGAGTCTACAATATCGGCACTTTTAACACTTATGCAGATTAATTCGCTGGATGAAAAATTTCATAGGTTTATCGATGCCAAAGTAATAGGAGCGAGCAAAACTATTCTGATGGAAGCAGAGAAGTTCGATCCAGGCATATCTTCTTTTGATATAGATAACTCCGGAAATGTCCGACTTGCATCAAAAGAGAAGCTTGTCATTAAAAGCTCCGTTCCTCTTGAAAAGGATATATACGATGTTTATATGCTTGGTTCTGTTCAGGCATCGGATGTTGCGGTGAAAACGTATTTTGGAGAAAATATTCAGGAAACTGTATTAAAAAGAGGTTCTGTAATATACAGTCTTGCACAGGGTATTTCCTATTCTTCCGGAAAGGTTACTCTTTCGTTTACGCCTTCAAATGGGTATGTTTATGCTGATCAGATACTTTTTGTTCCTCAGGTGCATAAGTTTGTTATAGAACTTGACGGAGAGTTCTTTCTTTTCAGTGGCGGAAGAATGATTAGTACGGACTACACACTTTCAGCACAGAGCAGTAAAGCATATACCGATAAATTTACTGTAAAAACTTTTGAAAATAAAGGTCATATAAATGTCGATCTTTCGGAGGTCTTCAATAATGACGGCATAGTTGATTTTAAAAACCGGCGGGAAGGCAATTTTGATAATCCGGAAGGGGTATTTGGTGCCAAGTACTCGCAGGAAGAGATTGAAAAGAAAAAAGCAGAAGGTTATATACTCAGCGGAACTGTGCCGTTTTTTATTCAGACAACCACAAAGGATAATATTGTATGCACCGGACAGGAGCTTCTTTTTGATAAACCTGTCTATGCAAAGTATATGTATATAGCCGGTTCTTGTGATCATGGAAGCTATGAATCAAAATTGACCATACAGTATGAGGATAAAAGCAGTTCGGAGGTTGATCTGAAGTTTTCAGACTGGTGCCAGGAGCCAATATACGGTGAAAGCACTCTTCTGAATGGAAAATACCGTTATACGAGCCTTGGAATAAAAGAAAACATAAATCCAAAGATATTTATACAGAAGATAGAACTCTCTCCAAAAGGAACTGAACGGATATATCTGCCTAAAAGCCCTACCATGCATATTTTTGCACTAACCTTTTCTTATTAGTGTTGTATAACAACAAATAATTATTGTTTGTCAATAAAAAATAGTTGACAAACAATAATTTTTTATTGTATAATAGTAAAGAAAATTAAAAGTATGGAGGTATACTATGATAAACGAAAGCTTTAAAAAGCTAAGCTCATTTCTATCCGGTTTTTTCAGTGTATGTTTTTACATTTCGATAGCAGCGGCAGTTTTTCTTTTAGGGATGGGATTTTTCTGGATGAGCAAAGACAGATTTATCAACTTCAGGATTGATTATTACGGTCTTTCATTTAATATAAACGAAATGGTGTTTTCAAAGGAGCTTTTCGCAAGTTATATTCTTGGAACGGCAGTACTTATTCTGACAATATTCTGGCTTAAAAAAATTTTTTCCAATATAAAAAAGGAAAAGATCTTTGTCAAAGAGAACTTCTCACTTATGTCAAAGCTTTCTGTAAACATTATGATTATGTCTGTGATTCAAGGAACGATAGATTTCTTCAACGGCAGAGTAATTGCAGAAAAGTTTATAAAAGAAGGCAGCGATTATTTTGTTAACTTCAGAATCAATATTAATCTTCTTATTCTGGCAGTAATAATTTTTGTTTTTGCCCAGATTCTTAAGATGGCAGCGGATATGAAAGAAGAAAATGACCTTACAATATAGGACGGGGAGGATATAATGGCTATAGTAGTTAATCTTGATGTGGTTATGGCAAAAAAGAAAAAAAACTCCAAGGATCTTGCCGCGGCGCTTGATATTACCCAGGCAAATCTTTCCGTGCTTAAAACATCAAAAGCAAAAGCCATAAGATTTTCAACTCTGGAAGGAATATGCAGATTTCTTGACTGTCAGCCTGGAGATATACTTGAGTATGTTCCGGAAAAACCAAGCGATCAATGACTTTCATTTCCATGCTTAAAATTTCCTGTTATTTTAGCCATTATAAGCTGTTGTTCTGAAGGAGATGCAGCGGAGATATCACAAAGAAACTTTTGTGCCTGTTCTCCCTTAAGTATTCTGGCTTCTTTATTCTTGAAGTAGATAAAAACCTTCATATCCTTTGTGTTTCTGAATGAAAAAACATTGCCTTGAAGAAACTCCTCTTTGCTTTTGCCCATTTTTAGTGCCTCTTCTTTATAGTATTTATCAAATATATGATATTATTATAATACAATATGAGTACATTTACTATTAAGAAAAGGGGGAAAAACCAATGGATACCATTCTTCAGCTTAAAAATATAAAAGAAAACAACTTTAAGCCGTTTGAAAATACCGATATTGATGACCTTACACTGTTTATGCTCAGAGAAATAGGGAATCTTGACCCTTACCTGCGCGATACACTGATAAATGACGTATTTTCAATGTTTATAGAAAACGGAGTTTATCAGGACAGGAAGCTTGAGGAGATTCTTAATGTTCTTCTTGATCAGGAGCATCTGTTTTTTAACATAGGACATGAAGACGACAGTTCTGTGTTCAAACGTTCGTTTTCCATGCTTATAATAGCTGAGATACTCCGAGTTAATACAAAAAACAACTTCCTTTCGCAGGAAGTATTGAAGATCGTTCAGCAGGATTTCATATCGTACTATAATATGGAAAGAGATTTGAGAGGATATGTAAAAGATGCCGGATGGGCTCATTCCGTGGCACATGCTGCCGACTGTTTAAAGATGATTGTGCATAGTCCTTATGTAGAAAAAGATTTTGTCAACTCTGCGCTTAAGGGTATAACCACAAAGTTCTGCATCCATAACTATGTGTATATAAATGAAGAAGATGAAAGAACAGTAAGTGCTGTAGTTGCCATGTACCAGAACGGACACGTGTCCGATCAGGAGCTAATTGACTGGTTGAATGATTTTGAAAAGGCAATGTACATAACAGCATTTCCTCAAAGACATTATCTTCTTACAAACGTTAAAGGGCTGTTAAGGTCAATGTACTTCAGATTTTCAAAGTATAGTCTTTCTCCTGAGGTTATGGAGTCGATACGACAGGTGCTTATAAAAAATTCAAAATTTTAAAGATTAAGTCCCTTGATATTTTTCAAGGGACTTTTGTTCGGTCTTTCGTCTCTGTTATTGAGCTTTTAACTAAACAATAAAAGTCTTATGCTTAAGCGCAAAGTAAACAAGGACATCGAATGATGTCCCTGTTTTTTATGGTTTTACCCGTACAATCCTAAAACCAGTATCACTGTCGCTTCCCCTGGGAGACATGTGCCACCTGTAATAGTTTAAAATAAGGTCAGTAGAACTGTGCCAGTTTCCTCCGCGTGTAATCCGAAAAAAAACAGATGAAAATGTATTGTATGGATCCTCGTCGTTACACCACTCGCTCACATTGCCTGACATGTCGTATATTCCAAGTTCATTTGGCTGTTTGGTTCCCACTTCGTGTGCAGTACCGGTAATGAAGAATTCTCCATACCATGCCACATCATCCGGATTATTGCTCCCACTGTACTTATACCCGTTGCTTTTGTTTCCGCCCTTGGCTGCATACTCCCACTCTGCCTCTGTAGGAAGGCGGTATCCTTCTGTTCTGTCCGGATCGGTGGTTATATTCCCGTTTTTATCCAGAAAGTTTCCCTTTTCATCGTATGCTTTTGCCAACCCTTCTTTTTCACTCAGCCAGTTGCAGTAGCCTATGGCATCATACCAACTCACCTGTGCAGCAGGATAATTACTTTTTCTGATTAAGAAATATTCTCGGCGCATCTCTCTTCTTGTCTCTTCACAGTATCTGTAATACTGATCATGCGTTACTTCATACTTTCCTATATAAAAGTCATATGTCAGTGTCACTTTGTGTGCATATTTCCGCAGCCAATCTCTGCTGTCATCCTTACCGCCCATATCAAAGCTCCCTTTTTCTACCAGTATCATCTGTGGTTCTTTCTTCTTAAGCTCTGCATAAACCTGGACAGTTTCATTCTTGGGTATGTATACATTTTTTATGATTTTTTCCTCGTATCCTTCTTTGACTACTTTTATCTGTGCGTTATGCATGCATTTCGTATCTATACTCACAGGAGCTGTGCCTATGTACTTTCCGTTCAGATACACCTGTGCATCTTCCTGACTTGCATCTA
>JAKJGQ010000102.1 GCA_022704305.1 Thermotogae bacterium
CCAAATACGGAAAATAACTCTATGAACATAGCTACCGCAGCTATTATAAAAGAATTGACCAAAAAGTTCTGGTCTGCGTGTACAAACATAATTATAAGCGATACAAGGAAAGAGAAAACAAACATTGCCGCACTTCCCTCAAGACTTTTGGTGCTGTCGGCAATTTTAAAACTATGTTTTCCATACTTGCCGCCTATTATAGCTGCAAAGCCATCTCCGTAACCCATTATCAGTATACCCATAGCGCCTATGAAAGGTGAAGAACTTTTAGTAAAGGTCATAATGGAAAGTATAAAGAGAGAGACAGCAAAATAAACCGTTCCAAGATCTTTCTTTCCTGCACCCCTTTCCATAGACTTAAAAATATTCTTTTTGTAAGAGATGTAGTTTAGAACAATGAAGAGCGCTGGAACAACTGCTGCCCAGAGGTTGTTGTCAAAAAAAAGCATGGCCAGTATCCACCAGTTTGATACACCAATATGTACAAACTTTCTTGAGCTTTCTTTGGAAAGGATCTTCTTTTTTTCAAGCAATCCGGAAATCCCTATAATAAGAAATACAAAAATTATAGAAGCTAATATCCCGATAAAGTTCATACTCGTCTCTCCTCTCTTAAGAATATACTGCTTATAATGATTTTCTTTTCGTCTTGGGTCACGTAATTTCTTGACCCGAAACAATCATAACCGTTTTCTCTAACTTTATCAAGGATTTTTTGATATAAAAGAGCTGAGGCCAGTACCGGTTTTATGGATTTTTCATCCAGATACTCTACTGCCGATAAGAATCTGTCATAATAATTTTTAGCAATTTTGGCTTCATACTCCCACAAATTTTTAAAATTTCTGTTTATTGTGTTTTTGGAAAGATCATCCATAGAGTATCTGAACATCTTCATAACTTTAAGCGGCAGATAAACTCTTTTCATTGCAAAGTCCTCTCCGATGTCCCGCAGTATGTTGGTTATCTGCATAGCCTTCCCAAGATCTACGGCAAAAGGAGCTAGTATTTTATGATTTTTAACGGCAATTATGGGAGCAAGCATCATACCTACTGTTCCGGCAACAAGATAACAATAATTTTCAAGCTCTTCCTGAGTTGAAAAAAAAGAAAAATTTTGATCCATACGCTGTCCGGATAACATATCGTAAAAAGGCTGTATACTGATTTCGTATCTATCAAAAACACTTCTTAAAGCCCTCCAGAGAGGGGAGTCTATGTAGTGTCCTTTTTCAAAGTTTTTTAACTCATCTTCAAACTTTTTAAGCGAATATCCGTTATCGCTTTTATCAACTATATCATCCGCCTTTCTGCAAAAAGCATACACAGCATAAACAGCCTGGGCCTCCTTTTTTTCAAGCAGAGAAAAGGCTGTATAGAAACTTTGAGAGTTTTGTTTTATTATATTCTCACAAAAAAGGAAATCGTCATCCAGAGAAGTTTTCATAAAGATCCAGCATCCCTTCTAAGCTCTGCTGCTGCAAGCTTTGCGGATGTAAGTACTATGGGTACTCCTGCTCCGGGATGAACCGAGCTGCCGCAAAAATAAAGATTTTCAGTAGACATAAATTTGTTGTGAGGTCTGAAATAATTGCTTTGTCCAAGAGTGGGAGCCAGTCCGAATGTGGCGCCGTTATAAGCATTAAATCTTGATTCAAAATCGTTCAGAGTATATATTTTTTCATATTCGACAAGATTTTCTATATCTTTTAATCCGTCGATTTTTTTCATCTTGGAGAAGATAACTTTTTTGTACTCTGATATTTCTTCGTCTGTCCATCTCTTTTTTCTTGCAGATAGATCCGGAACCGGAACTAAAACATAAAGTGCTTCTTTATTTTGTGGTGCAAGCGAGCTGTCGGCTTTTGTCGATGCATATATGTAGATTGAAGGATCTTTGGGATCATTTCCCTGAAAGATATCGGATATATTTCTATCAAAGTCATCAGCAAATATTATATTATGAACCTTCAGACCATCAATTTTCTTTTTTAAGCCAAGATACAGTAACACAACAGAACAGGAGTACTTCATGGAGTCTATTTTTTTATCCGTATACTTTCCCTTATAGGTACTTTGTCTTATGAGATTTTTCATTGCATAAGGGAAGTCTGCGTTGCAGACCACATAATCGCTTTTTATTTTCTGCCGGTCTGAAGAAACTCCGCAGGCTTTTCCGTTTTGAACAAGTACTTCTTCAACGGCGCAGTTGTAGTTTATCTTTCCGCCCAGCTCTTCAAAAAGTGATGCCATAGCTTTGGCCATGGTAAACATTCCGCCTTTTATGAACCATACCCCGTAAATACTTTCGATCATAGGTATTATAGTATATATGGAAGGTCCGTTGTAGGGCGATATTCCTATGTACAGGGTCTGAAAGCTGAGAAGCTTTTGAAGACGTTCATCCTTAACATATTTGGCAACTTCATTATGGGCTGTGTTAAAAGTTCTGAGTTTCAAAGCGTTGACAATAGTTTTTGGATTATAAAAATCCAATGGTCCACGGAAGGATCTTTCTATAAAATTCTCCTTTGCATTAAGATATCTGGAGTATGTTTTGGAAAGGTACTTGTAGTAACCTAAAGTTTCCTTCATGGAGATATTTTCAAGAAATGCGGTCAAATGAGCCATATCAGTTGAAACATCATACTTCTGGCCGTCGGAAAACTGTATTGAATATATAGGATCAAGCTGCTGCATAGGTATGTAGTCTTCGGGATTTTTCCCGGCATATTCAAAAACTTCTCTGTAAACCTCGGGCATCATAACTATGGTTGGTCCTACATCAAAAGTAAACCCGGCGGAACTTATCGTATTCATCTTTCCCCCCGGGAAACTGTCTTTTTCAAATATTTCAACATCATAACCGTCCTTCTGAAGTCTTATTGCACAAGAAAGACCAGCCACGCCGGCACCGACAACCGCAACTTTCTTCAACATGATCCCCCCCTTATTCTGGTTTCTATATAATATTATATAGCAAAAATTAAAAAACGGAATCGCTTTTTTAAAATTTCCTTTAAATAAAGTGAATAATAAAACAAAATCTCCCATACGGGAGATTTTGGAAAAGAAAATTATTATAATTTTTTATCGTCGATACTGTCAAGATAACTTTCAATTACCTTGGAAACCGGTTCAAGACAACCGTTCTCGAAAGGGGATTTAAGGTTGGCAATTTCAAGCAGTCCGGTGAAGGGTTTTGAACCACCGGCTCTGCATAGCCTTACATAATCCTGCCATGCCTTTTCCCTGTCCTGTCTGAATTTGCTCCAGAACTGAAAAGCACATACCTGAGCGAGAGTATAGTCTATATAATAGAAAGGATCTTTATATATGTGAGCCTGTCTCTGCCAGAATCCTCCGTTGACAAGATAACCGATAGCGTCATAATCTCTGTGTGGCAGATATTTTTTTTCAATTTCGGACCACTTTTCACGCCTTTGCATTGGGGTTGCCTGAGGATTTTCATATACAAAATGCTGGAACTCGTCGACAGATACGCCGTAAGGAATAAAAGTCAATGCACTTGCCAGATGCATATATCTTGCTTTTTCAGCGTTTTCAGTATAGAATAGTTCCCACCACGGCCAAGTTATAAACTCCATGCTCATTGAATGTATTTCGCATGCCTCAAGTGTAGGCCAGCCATACTCCGGAATCTTGAAGTCCTTTGAGGAATATACCTGAAAAGCATGTCCCATCTCGTGTGTGAGAACATCCACATCACCGGAAGTTCCGTTGAAATTGGAGAAGATAAACGGTGACTGGTAATCAGGAATAAAGGTGCAGTATCCACCCGGAGCCTTTCCTTCTTTTGCAACCAGATCAAAAAGTTCATTTTCGATCATGAAATCAAAAAAATCTCCTGTTTCTCTGGAAAGTTCTCTATACATCTTCTGGGCTTTTTTTACGAGATCGTCATATGTTCCTATAGGCTTTGGATTACCGCCTTCAAAAGTAAAAGATTCATCGTAATAGAACAGATGATCTATTCCTATTCTGTCTTGCTGCTTGGAAAAGATTTTGCAAGCCATAGGAACTATATATCTGCGGACTTGCTCCCTGTAATTTGCAACCATTGAAGGATTGTAATCTGTTCTTCCAAGCCTGTCGTAACCTAGCTGGACAAAGTTTTTATAGCCTAACTTTTTTGCTATGGTGTCTCTGACTTTCACAAGTTCGTCGTATATGTCGTCAAACTCTTCAAGATGTTCCTCAAACCATTTAAATTTGGCTTGTACAGCGTTTTTTCTGGTCTGCCTGTCGGCTGACTGCTCAAAAGGTGTCATCTGTGAAAGATTTCTTTCCTGACCTTCAAACATGATTTTTGCCGATCCAAGAAGCTTGGTATACTTTGAAGTAAGCTTGTTTTCAATCTGAAGGTCATTTATTATTTCCGGAGAAAAGGATTTCAGTGAAAGATCCGCGAGTGCAAAAAGCTGTTTTCCCCATTTTTCCTCCATTTCTTTACGGAATTTTGATTTAACAAGTTCTTTGTAAAAACTGTTGTTGAGTTCTTCGAAAAGTGGTCCTTTTTCATCGAAGAAATTCATTTCTTCCTCATAGAATGGATCTTTGGTGTTTATGGTAGCGCGTACATTCACTAAAACCTGCATGGTCATGAAGCTTCTTCTCAGATCATTTATTTTTTCCATAAAACCGCTTTGTTCCTGAAAGGAACTGGCCTGTGAAAAGGACTTTATGAGCTGTTCATACTTTGCTTTGGTGGAGCTGAAGTCCGGACGGACATACTTCATTTCACTGAATTTCATACTTATCACCCTTTTTTTTTGAATATAATGATATTCTATCATAAAAATTTTAATAATAAAAAAAAATTTATTGGATAATAAAAAAACTATCAGTTTTCACTGATAGTTTATGGCTCCGGATGAGGGGCTCGAACCCCCGACCTAATGGTTAACAGCCATCCGCTCTACCGCTGAGCTAATCCGGAATATATAATTAAGACATAAATTATTATAGCACCGGGCACAACGATTTGCAAGAAAATTTTATGTTAAGTAATCTTTAAATATAGTAGTACCACATTATTCTGAAAAAGAGAAGTTAATCCGTTTATAAAGAGTATCCAGAAGGTCATAAGCATAAGCATCTTTATCTGATTTTAGGATTGAAAGAATCTGAAGAGTTATTTTTTCAAGGGTTTTAAGATTTTTTTCCTTGCTCAGGCGTAAAAGGTCTGTCAAAGCTTTTGTTGCAAAAGTTTTTTTTGATGAGATATCTATACTTTGATACTCTTCAAACTGTTTTTTTATATATGACATAACTCCGTTTAAATCTGTATTGTAAGAGTTGAGCTCTCCAATTGTATCAAATCCCTGCATGGAAAATTTGGTAAAGTCTTTTTTAAGGTCGTAGTACCATATCTTTTCCATAGTAAGTGCCAAGGGTATTTTTAAACTTACCAGAGTACCGTTTTTTTTCTTTTGGAAAGAAACTGCTCCTCCGAGAATCTCTGTATAGTCCTTGACAATGCTCAGACCAATACCCAGTCCTTCGGTTTTTCTTGTAAGTATGTTTCTGGTACTTGAAGAGAAGGATCCGCTAAGCTTATCTATATCCTCCTGATTTATTCCACTTCCGCTGTCTTGTATGG
>JAKJGQ010000103.1 GCA_022704305.1 Thermotogae bacterium
GCGTAGCCAAAGTTAGAGTATTCAAATCTTTCCTTTTTACCGCTTACATTTTTTGAAGAAAGCTTGTATAAAATCATACTGTCCTTAATATCATAAAAAGAATTTCTGCCCATAAAAAAATTACCTATCATAGGAAGTTCACAATAATAGCCTTTATATCCCGATGTATGCGTTAGTAGCTGATGAATCGTAGGATATGCCTTATCATGCGGCAAAGAAAGATATTCGTCAATCCTTGCCTCAAGAGAAATTCTCCCTTCATTAACCGCTCTTGCTATCAAAGCCGCCGTCATTGTTTTTGTCAGAGAACCGATTTCATATACATGCGGCTCCTTTTCAAGTTTTTGACCATCCTTCCCATAGACTTCATACGAGCTTTCGCCGTTCTTATAGATTCCGATTGTAACGACAGCGTTCTTGTTATCTTTAAGAGTATAAGCAAAAGATTCTTCAAATGTCATACTGGGAAGTTTATTCATCTGAATATTTATATAGACAACAAAACCAATTAACCCTACAATAACAATTAAAATAATACCCGACAAAACTTTCAGAACCTTCTTTTTCATAAACATCCCCTCAAACAATGAATTACAAATTCAATGCCATAGATATAAAAGCACATCCACCGCCGCCTTTGCTGCTATGTTCTGGGCAGCACCTCCTTCAAAGGAGGAATAAAATCATTACATAAAGTTTGTTAAGTTATATTCCCGGATATAATTCTCTCCTTTAAGAGAGTGCAACGTAGCTGAGAACGATGTGCAGTTGAACTTTTTATACTTATGGTTTTACTTTTTTAAATGTTTCACGCAAGACCTGAATACTTTTCAAAAAACTTCATAAGCTTTTCAATAATAGCCTGTTTCTTAGCAGTCCTTGCACCACCAAACCGTGAAACAGGAGGCATGATATTATCTATAGACGTACCAGTTGTCTTCAAAACACCGTCACGCAGGGCATTGTCAATAAACCGCCGAGCCTCTTGCGGTTTTAAACTTTCCTCTTCTATTATCTTCAAAATATCCTCTTCAATGCTCTTATCCAAAAATTTACGCCAGTCCTCACCCACTTCTGTTGATACATTGACCTGTTCAATAAAGTTCTCAATAAGCTCCTTCTTACTCCGAAGCTCTATACTCGAACCGATAGCCTTACTTATATCAGTAAGAATACTTTTATTATTACAGCTTGATTCCTTGTACTTTTCCACAAGCATAAGAATATAATCAATGTTTACCTCTATCTGCTTAATCAATTCTATCTCAAAGACTATATCATCATTAATTACTTCCTTATCGGCATTGGCGCCTCTTCTATACTTCTGATAAAGATCAAGATAAATACTTTGATAATCCTGAAACTCCCTTTCAGATAAAATTTCATTCCCTGAAAAATCATCGAATGAAGTAAGAATATTTTTAAGCTTCAGAATTACCCCATACAAACGGATAAAATTTGTTTCCTCATCTTCCCCTAAAATACTATTCCCAAGATCATACCTTGAAACAAGAGCCTCTATGAGCTCTTTATAACCCGCTCTATACTCCCCTTTTTCATCATACCCATTGTAATACTCATCGTACGTTTTCAAAAGCACAATACCACTGGCATCTTTATTTCCAAAAAGTGCGATGGCTTCATCTGTTTTTTCCTTTAAATCCCTAAAACAGATGATATTTCCATACGTCTTGACACTGTTCAAGATACGGTTGGTTCTCGAAAAAGCCTGTATCAATCCATGCTGCTTCAGATTTTTATCCACCCATAAAGTATTAAGAACAGTTGCATCAAAACCTGTAAGAAACATATTAACAACAACCAGCAGATCAATCTCGCGATTCTTTACCCTAAGCGAAATATCCTTATAGTAGTTCTGAAACCTATCTGCAGAAGTATCGTAACTCGTTCCAAACTTTGAATTATAATCCATAATTGCCGATTCAAGAAAATCTCTGGAGCTTTTGTCAAGAACATCAGTATTAAGATCCTCTTCGGGCAACAGCCCGTTCAGCTCCTCCTCGTTCGGACTGAAACAAAAGATAGTAGCAACGATAAGATTACTTTTCTTTTCAGCAATCTGCTTTTTAAACTCATTATAATACTTTATCGCCATTGGAATAGATGAAGCAGCAAATATAGAGTTAAACCCGTTAACCTGCCTTGCTTCACGCTTTTCCACAACTTTTGCAGGGCTTTTCTTATCAACCTCATCCCACTTTGCCGTTATAGAATAACTGCTGCTACGCTTAGTTTTCTGGTCAAAATGCTCAAGAACATAAGAAACAATCTCACTGACCCTGTGCGGGTCTTCCAAAGCCTTTTCACGATCTATAGTATAAACTTTCTTATCTATAATAACATCCGGCATTTTTATCGTATTGACAAAGTCTATCCTAAAAGGCAACACATTAGAGTCGTTTATAGCATCCACGATAGTGTAGGTATGAAGCTTTTCACCAAAAACCTGCTCTGTAGTGCGAAACTCAGGCTTACTGCCCAGACTTGCATTCGCAGCAAAAATAGGTGTTCCTGTGAACCCAAAGATATGATAATTCTTAAAATTTTTAGTAATGGCTTTGTGCATATCACCGAACTGCGAACGATGACACTCATCAAATATAATAACCACATGCTTTTTATAAATATCATGCTGCCTGTTTTTACGAATAAACAAATCCAATTTCTGAATTGTAGTTACAATGATTTTGTACTCATGAGGATTACCTTTCTCATCCCTGTTCTCCAACTGCCTCTGAAGAATCATAGTCGAAGTATTCCCGTTGGCAGCACCCTTTTCAAAACGGTCATACTCCTTCATAGTCTGATAATCAAGATCCTTACGGTCGACCACAAACAAAACCTTATCTATATAAGGCAATGCACAAACCAACTGAGCGGTCTTAAAACTGGTCAATGTCTTTCCCGAACCTGTAGTATGCCAGATATACCCTCCTGCATCCACCGTACCTGTCTGCTTATAGTTAGAAGATACCACTATACGCGACAGAATACGTTCAGCGGCAGCAATCTGATAAGGCCGCATAACAAGCAGCAGCTCCTCGGAGGTAAATACACAGTACTTAGTCAGAATATTCAAAAGAGTATGCTTGGCAAAAAAAGTTTTAGTAAAATCAACAAGATCCGTAATAACTCTGTTGCCTGCATCAGCCCAAAAATTTGTAAACTCAAAACTGTTGCTCGTTTTTTTACCTTTCAGCCGTTCATTTCCATTTTTCTCCCTGATATGAGAGCTTCTTGTGGTATTACTATAATACTTTGTGTGAGTACCGTTAGAGATTACAAAAACCTGCACATACTCAAACAATCCAGAAGCTGCCCAAAAACTGTCCCGCTGATAACGGTCGATCTGGTTAAAAGCTTCACGTATATCAACTCCCCGTCTCTTTAACTCTGCATGCACCAACGGAAGACCGTTAACCAGAATGGTTACATCATAACGTGCTTCATGCCTGCCGCGGGTTTCTCCATACTGGTTGATAACCTGCAGCCGATTATTGTGAATACTCTTCTTGTCCAGCAGATAAATATTTTTAGTTGTCCCATCATCCCGTTTCAGTGTCTGTATATAATCATCCTGAATTTTTCTGGTCTTTTCCACAATACCATCATTCGGGTTGGCTAAAGACTCAGAAAAAAATCTATTCCATTCGCTGTCAGAAAAAGAAAAATCATTGATAAGCTCAAGCTGCCTGCGAAGATTAACTATTAAAGCCTCCTCATCACGAACGGAGATATACTCATACCCCTGTGTCTTAAGAAGATTTATGAACTCTTTTTCAAGCTCAGACTCACTCTGATACTTTTCAGAGCGGGCAGTATAACCGGTCTCATATTCTGCAACAACCGTTATTTCATCGGTACTTGCAACTATGTTATAACTGCTCATTTGCCGCCTCCTTAAAGCTTAACAGCTTATCTCTGTAATACTCATACTGCTTTTGCCGTGCCTGTATCTCGGCGGGTAAGCCTATGGAGATATCGTTAACAAGGGCGTCGAATTTGTCAAGGATAGAGACGATGCGCTCTTGTTCTGAGAGGGGAGGAACGGGAAATGCAATTCTGTTTAACACGGTCTGGGTTAAGCTCGGAACACCACCAGCCGTGTTATATTGCTCAAGATGTTCTTTCTGCAAATAATAAAAAACAAACTTAGGTATTACGACATTTGTATATATTTCAGTGTAGAAAATAGTATCTACTGTCCAAAATGGAACATCTACATAGTATAGCTTATCAATCGAACCTTTTCTTGGTATTAACACAGACGGTTTATCTAAAACAAATGTATCTATATACGTCATAATTCCACCAGACCCATAAACAGGTATATTGCCTTCTCCAAACTGCTTGTAGTCTTTTCCATTCTTTATCTTTAGAACATCTGAAAGAGTCTTCCATTCTACCTCATCTCCAAAGGTCAGCAACTCATCTCTATAATACTCATATTGTTTTTTTCTCGCTGTAAGCTCTGCTGTAAGCTCTGCTGTAAGCTCTGTGAAATTGTCCAAAATACGGACAATTTCACACTGTACAGGAAGAGGGGGAATGGGAATGAATAGCTCGGCTAAAGTTGATTTTGCTAAAGCCGGAATTCCTGCTCCATATTGGCATTCCTGAAGCTTATATTCCCGCGATTTCAAAAAGTGAAAAAGATATCTGTTTAGTATGCATTCAGATGGCTTAAGAATATAGCAATGTGCTCCTGCCCAAAACTTTACAGTTAACCAGTTCACATACCCAGCAGAAGCTCCTCCCTGCGAAATTGTTATTGTATTTTCGTTTTGATTAAACTGATCAATGTATCCAGACAGGTTGATACCACCATTTATTACTGGATATGTACCTTTATCTTGCATATTAGATTTATTAAACTGCACACCCTTTGAAATATTACATACACTTTCAAGATGACTATACTCCACCCCATTTGGGCAAAGCTCTTTTATTAATCTATCAAGCCTACTCACAATCTTCACCGCCTTTGCCAAGCAGCTTTTTTACTTCTTTATCAAAATCCGATTCTATAAATTGACTCTTGTTAAACTCTTCATATTCAATCATAGCTTTGTCCTCAGCTTGTTTTTTTGAGACACTTCCATTATCAGGGAGGATTTTAAATTTTCTAAACTCTAAAAATTCGTTTATGCTTCGGGCAAAATCATCCATTGTAAATATATGTTCATCTTCAATTAAGTCTTCAACATAGTCGAAATAACCTGTAACTGTTCTTTCCAGCCGTTTTATTTGTTTTTCTTCAAGATAGTTTTTAGCAATAGTTACATCGGATTTTAATATTCTGCCGTCAGGAGCATTTTTCCACGTAGTCAATCCCATCTTTTCTTTTTTTGAATCTGCCTTTGAATGTATTATTTCAGCAGCCGTTTGACCGGTAATTGCGTAAT
>JAKJGQ010000104.1 GCA_022704305.1 Thermotogae bacterium
TACTACAATCATCATAGGATCAAGGGCAAGTTAAAAGGACTGAGCCCTGTTCAATACAGAACTCAGTCCTTGTTAATTGCTTAATGTACTTCCATATGTGTCTAACTTTTTGGGGTCAGTTCAATAGGGGTGCACTTAAATTATACTTAAGTATTTTCAGGTTTTGAACTTATTAAGCATCAGACTGAGTTTTTTTGAGAGAATAGACATACCGTCTGAATAATCTTTTATCTTTTCAGAAACTAACTTCTGATCTGAACAAGTTTCTGCTATTGCTGTTATTTCCTTCTGGATAGATACAATATCTTTGGATAAATTTTTTAGGTTGATCAGAATATTGGAAGTTTCAGAAAAGTTGGACTGTGTTATTTTTTTCATTTTATCTAACATTACTGAAAGTTCAACTATTTTTCTGCCGATTGAAGAAAATTCCGAAGAAACTCCCAGGATATTTGAATTGTTCGTTCTTATATCTTCAAGACATTCTGCGGAAAGATTTTTTGCTTTATCTCCGTCATCCTTTATCTGTTTTAAAACTATATATATTTTTTCAGTTGCAGTTTTACTTTCGGATGCAAGTTTTCGTATCTCGGAAGCTACCACACCAAAGCCCTTTCCGCTTTCTCCAGCTTTTGCTGCTTGTATTGAAGCATTAACGGCAAGCATATTTGTCTGTGAGGTTATTTTTTCTATTGCATGTACTATCGCCTCTATTGATTCTGAATGTTTTGCGAGTACTCCTACGTATTTGTCCGAAAGTTCAATCCGCTGAATAGTTTTTTCTGAAAAATCCAGACAATGATTGATTTTAGAAAGTCCGTAAGAAGAATCTTTTTTTATATCATCGGCAAAAACTTCTATTTTTTCAGAGTGTGAGTAATTTTCATTCATATCCGATTCAAGATGCTGCATGTACTTTTCAAAATCTAACAGGGCGAGCTTGAAAAGATCAGTTTTACTGTGTATTTGAGTCATATCTGTGTGAAGCCTGTCTGAAGAACTTTTTAAGGTATGGGAAATTATTTTGAAATCTTCTGAGGAAGATCCCAGTTCATTAGAAGTGCCAAGAATTGCGGCCATTACATCACGGAGATTTTCGGTAACTTCGTTTATCTTACAGCTTATTCTGTATATCTCATCTTTGGTTTTTACCCGCAGATCTTTTTTCAAATTTCCCTGTTTGATTATTTCCAGACCTTTTTCTAGCTCTTTTAAAGGATTAAGCAGAATGGTTCCGGTCAAAATATACAAAAAAGTTGAAATGATTGTTATTATGACTACCGTTATTGAAAGTAGCCGTATGATTCTGTCAAGTTCGGCATTTAAAATCTTTTTATCTATATACGCCCCTATCTTCCAGCTCTTTTGTGAAGTTATATCGGCCGATACGAAAATTCTGTCTTGGGTGACGCCTTCATCTTTACTGAAGAAACTGCCGTCATCTGTAATAAGAGACGAGTTTACCACTCCTGTAATGTTTATATCCCCAATTGATGATTTTATAAAATCAGT
Source organism: Thermotogae bacterium (assembly GCA_022704305.1). Lineage (GTDB taxonomy): Bacteria > Thermotogota > Thermotogae > Petrotogales > Petrotogaceae > UBA5851. Next base: position 1,513 of record JAKJGQ010000104.1, read on the forward strand.
CTTTACCTTTAAGATACTGAAACCTATTATTTTTGAGTTTTCATCATAAACTCTGAAGTAAGCATTTAAAAGTGTATCAGAGCCATTTGCTTCAACTCTGATAAGCGTATCCTGAGGGTATGTTTTAAAGACTTTTAATCCTTCATCCGAAAAATTCTCCATTTCACCATTCAGAGAGCTAAAAGCTTTGCCTGATTCAGATACCAAAATAATATCATAGAAATCTTCTTCCTTTTCAAGAATTTTAGTAGCGAGTTCTGACTTGATCATGTCCCAGTAACTGAGCACAAGAGAATCTTTTATGAGCCAACTGTTTTTTATATATCCGCAGTAGTGTGAAATTATTCCGTCAAGATAGTTTCCGAGCTGCTGTGATTTTAAACTCAGTATTTTACGTGTAAACTGTTCGTTTTGGCTGACTATGCTATGAGTCACAGTTGAGTAAGTTATTGCAAGTATCAGAAAATAAGCCAGAGAAGAAATAATTATTGAGATCAAAGCTATCTTAAGCTTAATGCTTTTCAAAGCATCACCTTCTTTTATTATTCTGAAATAATTATAAGTTATGATTTTTCAACGATTGTTAAACTATATTAAGATAATAAAGAAAGTTTGCCTTATCAAAAAAGATGCAGCCGGGAAGGCTGCATCTTTGCTTTAAGCATGAGTTTTGTATGGATCAATCATAAGTAGGTTAAGAGTTAAGATGAATATTTACGCCTTTTAAACATGAAAACTGCGATAAGTCCTATAATGATCGCTACAAAAGATACTCCGAGTACTGCATATTCAAAGGTGTGGTCTGTTTGTCTGAAAGGACTGTTTCTGTTGATTTCAGCTTTACGCATATTCTGTCCGTCAGGAGGTACAGGAAATGAATTTAAAGCAGTTTCAGACGATGCTGCTGTTGCTGTTGAAACTTGAGTAGGACTTTGAAATTGAAAGTTTTCAGACTGGCCTTGGTTCTGTCTTGGACCGAAACCTCTTTTTTCATTGAACTCTGGAGGCTGACGTGAAGAAAATCCCTCAGGAGGTTCAGGAATGTTCCCGGGCTGCATATTTTCTTGCCCTTGATTATCAGGCGGCTCCATGCTTTGCATATCTGCAGGAGGCTGTCCGAACTGATTTGACATACTCTGAGTGTTGACAGGCTCTCTCTGTGGCTGAAACTGCTGCAGTTGCGTTCCCGTTGCATCGTCCGTGTCAGAAAAACCTTTTGGTAGCTGATTTGTTTTCATCATTCTGTCCTCACCGTTTTTCACTCCGCCCATTGTTCCCAAAGCTGTAAGGTTGAGTGATGACTGGATATTTCCATAGCTTGTACTTGGTTGTGATCCTTCAAGCTGCGCTTTAATGCTCAAAGTTCTGTCTTTTCCGTAAATTATCATGTTTTCCAGGGCTGACTGATACTCTTCATAAGTATAAAACGCTGTAGAGTCGTTTTTTACATAAGAGTCAATCATGATGCTTATCTGGTTGATTTTTTCATAATACTTCCCACTGTCAATGTACTCCTGTATAAGTTTTTGAAGAAATGAATGATAAGCGGTTTTGTACTTGTCGACTTCCAAGAGCTTTGAAATCAGTGGGCTGTTCTGCATGCTATCGGTAACCGGGGCATCAATAGGAAAGTTTATGACTCTTGATGTCTGCTGCATTTGAAAGGCACCAAATGAAAGATGCAGATCCCAAGGCAAAATTTCAAATAAACCGTTATTCTCCAGCAGATAGTAGTTATGTTTCATGGAACCTGCGTAAGAATCAAGATTAACCAGAAAAGTATTAACCGCGAAGTATTTAAGAACTTCTTCTGTATTAATATATTTCTCGATATCAGAAAGCGTGCTCAAACTTTTCATCATTTCAATAACCTTCATCTTATCGTCTTCACCGGTAGTCTCAAAAAGCGTATAATCAAAGATTCCGCTGTAGCTCGAAAGATTGTCATCAGTATATACAAGGTTGGTGCCTGTGGAACCGTTTCTTCCGAATCCGCCCGGTTGTTGCCCGTCTTCACCGTTCATCTCCATGGTTTCGGGTTTATATACGTTTACTTTTGAAAGGTCATCGTAGTATCTTTCAATAAAAGTTTCATCTATATCTTCATTGGCAATATAAAATCCCCAGGGTTCACCGTTTACACTTATACTGGCATAAGCATATCCCGGTACAGGAACGCCAAGAACGTCGAACATTTCGTAAGACATATACTCCTTCATATAAGAAGCATCACCTATCATATTATTCAACGCTAATTTTTGCAGTCCGAATAATGTCTGATCTTTCACATACTCTCCAAAATCAAGCTTGAAGCTGTATCTTTGAGGTTGTGAAGACGATCTGATCATGCTTAGAGAGGCATTACCTTTGGTTCGTATTCCGACATTATAGTATTTTTTTGAGTTGACAGAAACGTTGCATGTGTAGTACTCCTGTGCTGTTGCATTTTCGAGCATCTCGGTCCATTTTTCCTTATCAATGAAAATGTTGATATCGATGATCTTGTTCTTATCAAATATTTTTACCATATATTCAGGAATTTGAGATTTTTTTAAACCTGAAAGATCACAAAAGAAAACCAGCCATATAACAAGAAGTACTGCACAACAGATAGATAATACTGTTATCACCGTGATCGTCTTTTCTTTTATCATGTCACACCGCCTTTAATTTACTGCCGACATCAGGCCATGTATTCTCCGTTGTAGCTGACCATAACAACATTTTTGATACCGTTCATGCTGCCAAGAGAGTTAACGAACTCTGTTGAAGAACTTTTAAGCCTTATTTCAATAGTTGTTTCTATACCATTTTCCCTGGAAACAGTTTTTGATTTTACGACATGTTTTTTTACATTGTTGGATACGAACTCAAGAGCCTGTTTTTCAGTGCTGTCATTTTCACAGTTGAGTATAAGGATATAAGGATTATCTATGCTTTTCTTATTTACAAATACAAGCAGTATAAAACCTATTAGTATAGAGCCGAAAACGCCTAAAATTATTAGTCCTGCTCCTAGAATAATGCCTGCGCTGATTGACCAGAAAAGGAAAACAATATCAATCGGTTCTTTTATGGCACTTCTGAACCGGACGATAGAAAGTGCACCCACCATTCCTAGGGATAGAATAATATTTGATGTAACGGCCAGGATGATAAGAGTAGTTATAAGGGTAAGGGCCATTAAAGAAACACAGAAGCTCTGTGAATAAAGTACCCCTCTGAAAGTCTTCTTATAGACTGCCATAATGAAAAGACCCACTGCAAAAGCCAGTGCAAGGGCGACCAGCATGTCGACAAAAGAAAAAGAGGATACCTTCTCAAGGAAGTTGGACTTAAAAATATCGCTAAAATTTACCGTGCTGTTCATATAAATTCCTCCTATATAAAAATATTGACTTAAATGTATTGTCTTCCTAAAGCATATTTTGAAGCAGAAGTCTGTCGTCTTTCATTAAGCTGAATGCAGTCTGAGATTATCTGCGGTAAGAACCTGTCATACTTTACTTCAAGAATTATCTGGTCCTGGGAAAGAGAAGAAACAAGAACAAGTTTGGGGTTAAAAATATCAACTGATCCCAAGGCTGTTTTTATGTTCATATCAAAAGTAATGCGCACATTTCCATACGGATAGAAAAAAGCCTGTCTCTTATACTCTATTATTGTTCTGGGGCGGAGCACATCGTTATTTAGTTTTGAAAAAAAATCGTTGAATAGAGGAGTATCACTATGTGAAAGAAAGTCAAAACTGCAGTTTATTAAATCATTACATTGGGATTTAGTTATTTCTTTGGAAAATTTGATTGTAAACCTGTCTTTCTTAATCTTCTTTTCCAGTTTTATAAGATTGGGATTATTGTTGTAAATGCGTATACGGTACTTTTCTCTATGATCTGTTCCGAG
>JAKJGQ010000105.1 GCA_022704305.1 Thermotogae bacterium
GTGAGTTGAGCTTGTTTTGTTATTCTCTCTTTCACACTCGCTTGCATTAAAAAGTTTTTGATTGATGTTTTTCAAGGGAGGCACATTTTTTGTACTTTTTTCATTTTACCCCTTGACTTTTAATAGTTAGTCTCCTTTTTACTCTTTTCACATCTATTATAGTTTTTTTTGCGAGTCAAAAAAACTATTTGCTGATAAAATGCGTTTTTAAAACGATGATATGATTTTAAAAGATAAAAAGGAGTCCTTTAAAAATAAAAACGGCTTTTGAAAAAGCCGTTTTTACTGAATTGTTTTTACTACTCTGAACCCTGTCGAAAAATCTTTATATTCCTGGTCTTTGAGCCATCTGTTGCTTATACGCAAGAACAGCTCATTCATTTCGAAGCTTCCGCCTTTTACAACTCTTCCCAGACCTTCGTTTTCATACGGATCATCTTTTTCAAGCAAAGAGTATGAGTTATATCTATCGGTACACCACTCTCTTACATTCCCCGACATATCGTACAGTCCAAGCTCATTTGGACTTTTCTTACCTGTTTCATGAGTCATCCCAAGTGAATTTTTTCTGAACCATGAACAGTTTTCAGGATTGTCTGAGCCACTGTAAATAAAAGCCATACTCATCTGCCCGCCCTTTGCGGCATACTCCCACTCTGCCTGTGTAGGCAGTCTGTAGCCAAAAACCTTTTTAATGTCTGAAGTAATCTTTCCTTTTTCATCCAGAAGGTTTCCCCACAGATCATATGCTTTGGGCAGTCCTTCTTTTTCACTTAACCAGTTACAGTAAGCAACCGCATCCCACCAGCTCACGTTTATGACCGGCCTTTTATCTCTTCCCCAACCGTTGTCAGAAGGCCTTACTCTTGAAGTCTGGTTGCAAAACTCGTCGTACTCTTGAAAAGTCGTTTCGTATGGATTTATATAAAAGTCATATCCTAAAAAAACTTCCAGAACCGGTCGAATATCCGGGTAGTCCATATCCCCCATTCTAAATGCTCCTCCTGCCACATCAGTCAGTCCCTGCGGTACAAGCTGCGCCTGAATGTAGGCTATATCTCTGTCTCCAAGCTTTATGCCTGTCTTTTGGTACTCAGAATACCCTTTTTTGACAACCATAACCGTTGAATTTTCCAAGGATATAGAACTTTTAAAGATAACAGGGGCGTTTCCTATAAAGTTTCCGTCGATAAAAACCTGTGCATCATTAAAATTACAGTTCACAGCCACATAAGATGCCTTAGGTATCAGAGCCGGTTTATATACTCCTGACCCATCAAAAACAACTTCTTGCTCAAAAGGTTCATAAAGCTCATTTTCCACTTTCAGTTTATGTCTGCTGTCAAGTATCATCACAGACTTTTCTGTATCAGAAAGTTCTTTATCGTCAATAAAAAGTTTTGAACCTTGGGGAAGTTCGAAATCTATCTTATAAAGATTGAAAATCTGTTTTTTGAAGAAATCCGCCTGAAGAACCGTATGTTTATCTTTTTCAATATTTATCGAAGTTTTCAGATACTGTTCTCCCATAGAAATCTTTATTTCATAACTTCCCTTCACAAGCGCCAGACTGTAAAAATCTGAGCTGCCTATCTCATAACCGTTTATATCTATACGAAGATTTTTATAGGGTACACTTATAATATCCACAGTTCCGTAACTCATCCCTGAAGCTTCTTTAGTTTCAGATGTGCTTTTAAATTCATTAATCTTCTGCGGAAAAAATGAAACAACAGTACTTTTTACAGGTTCTACCACGGCTTTTTTACTCGCATCCAGGTATCCTTCAAGTTTTAAAGTCAGTTCATATGTTCCGGGTGAAAGTGCAAAAGCAATCTCCGAGCTTTCAGGAACAGTTCCTTTGTATAGCCCGCCTATAAAAATTTTCGAAAATACGGGTGCCTTTATCAGAAGATACCCGTCATATATATTTGAAAAAGCTGTCGAAATCGTAAAAAACACCATTATAAGTATGCTTATTCTTTTCATTTCAGCCTCTTTATATAAAAATCTAATATAAAACTGACCTCCTCCAAATTGGCTTCTTTAAGTACAACTTTTCGGGGTCAGTTCAAAGTACTCACATAGTTTATTTTGATTTAAAAAAACTTCCAACCGGTTGACATTCCTAGTACTATCTGAAAATCTTTTAGGAGATCTACCTTTGCAAAATCAGATGTTGTAAAAACAATTCCTCCGAGTATATCAACATCTTTAAACCACAGAAAGTTCAGGTTCTTGATTTTTTCTTTGCCGTAAAAGGCCACCATGCAGTTTTGAAAAGTAAGATTCATATCTGAACGCATAGCTCCTTCGATAGAGAAAGAGTTTTCTATGTTTGTTTTTTTCTCGAACACAATGCTTGTTCTTCCGTAAACACTTGGAAAAAGTTTATACTCATCTGTTGATGTCACCGTATTATAGTGCCTGTTCTGACCGAGCATTCCCCCGAAACCTATTCTGAAGATATCCAGGTTAAGCTCTGTACCCGTAAAAAAATATGCATTGCTTATAAAGTCATTTGAATACCCTACGCTGAAACTCAACGGGATATCCAGTATCCTGTTAAATCCAAACTTTAGATATGTTCCGCCTTCAGGTTGGCCAGCGCCTGCCTCCATAAACCCGAAAAGCCCATAACGTATACCCCAGGCAGGATTAAAAGCATCAACAGCCACATAGCCTTCCTCAAGAATATTGCATGAAGGTGTTATCCAAGGATATGCCAGCAAAGATATTCCCATAAGTACTATAGTTATGACAGCCAAAATCTTTTTCATGAAATCCCTCCTTATATACTTTCGCATCAAATTGCCAGGTTTAACTGTGAATTTTAAAAACCTATGTATAGGTATAAAGCAAGAGAATTATAACACAAATACAATAATTTTTATAATTAAGCTTCGAACAGAAATATCTCAATTATATGCTTCCTAGAGAAAAAATATAAAGTATAGAGCATTTATATCGTTAAAAATTATGTTCTTTTTTAAACTTTATCATGTCGACAGGGAGTTTTTCATTTCTGGATTTTTCTGCTGCGAATGCCATATAATGGCTCTCCATGGTACTGTTAAGATCAAGCTCTATAAAGTTGCCTGTTCTATCAGTCATCACCTGCACGAATCTGTCCATCATCTGAAAGTCAGAGCCTGCATGGGCGGTCTGATATGGCGGAACAACCTTTATCATTTGTGCCTGTTCTCCAAAACGATGAACAGTTATCTCTCCTTTTTCAAAATCTCCCGTTATCTCTCCCATTCCTCCATATATATGGATTATTCTGGTTTTGTCATTAGTAAATGCTGTGAGGGTAAAGCTAACTGATATGCCTTCTTCAAACTCCATATCCACTGTCTGATAATCCAAAACATCATTTTCACACTGATAGACACATTTGCCGTAATCGGTGTTTCTCAAAACTTCCATTCTTGCCGAGTATGAAAAATCATTGGTTATGGTTGAAACGGGCCAGCCGGTATTATCTGTCTGAAGATATATTTTCTTTGCAGAATAAGGACATGGTTCTTCCACAAGACAGTCCAGACATCTTGGGGCAGCACCGCAGGGCATATTTTCTTTTCTGAAATACTTCAGTTCGCCCATCGAAAATACTCTGGTACACTTTTTTTCAAGCATCCAGTGAAGAATATCCAGATCGTGACAGCTTTTTGCAAGTATTATGGGCGAGCTATCCTTCGTACTGTGCCAGTTACCTCTTACATAGCTGTGTGCCATATGAAAGTAACCGATATTCTCTCTCTGATCAACGGCAAGTACTGGACCTACAATGCCTTTGTTAATCAGCTCCTTCAGCTTTCCGAAGAAGGTGCTGTACCTTAAAACATAGCATGTCATAAGCCTGACATTATATTTTTTAGCATTTTTGAGTATTTCCAAAGAATCTTCAAGACTTACCGCCAAAGGTTTTTCAAGCAGAATATCGTAGCCTCTCTTTATAAACTCAATGGCAATTTCTTTATGCGCATTGTCTAATGTGGTTATTATTGCAGCATCAGCAACTTTCCCCATTTCAAGTACCTGCGTGTACTCACTGAAACAGTAGTTTTTATCTATATCATAATTTTGCGAAGCATACTCAAGTTTTCCAACATTCTTCTCAACCATAGCATTGATTTTAAGCTTCTGAGGATACTCCGACGCATAACGGGCATAAACGCTTCCTCTGTTCCCTGCCCCTACTATCACAGCTGTTATTTGGGCCATACTTCCTCCTTAAAATAATTCGGTAATAAATGTGCACTCCTTTTTAAAGTCTGTGCCGTCGTACTTTCCTATAATCTTTATTTTTGAGCAGTCTATCATATCTTTTATTCCTACATATCCGCTCAGTACAGACGAAAATGTCCCTATATCTGTGCTTATAGCAGCATTTTCTGTCCTAGAAATCCTTAGTTTTTTATTATCTATAATAAATCTGAAACACCCGTTATTTTCTTTTATCACACTGTCTGTAAGTTCAACCGATATATCTGCATCACATGAATCAAAAAATATGCCATCCAGAGCGTTAATATCAATTATTCTTATCATACAATGATTTCCTTTCTTTAGTGCTACAGGCGAGTTAGAAAGATGTGCAAACAGTATAAAATCATTCGGCGCTAAAAGGCTTACAGAACTTATCTGTGCAGAAAGCTTTTTTATGAAAAGAAACATTTTGTTTTTAGTTTCAAAGTCATCATAAAAAAAGGTCCGGATGGTGAAAACCGTGCTGTCCTCCTTGGGAATATAGCTGTACACGTATGTCATCATACCGCATACCTGCGAGTTCTTATAAAACTGTACTACCCCTCTTTTGATTTCATTGTCTGAAAACATTCTCAACTGGTCCTTCCAGTCGATTTCAGACCTAATAACGTGATTATATTTTCCACAGACTTTTTTGTTATAGTATTCAATACCCTGCTTATCAGGAAAATCCATATCAACTGCCTTTATATTATCTGTTTCGGGCAGAGTTTTAAGTTGGGAGGGTGACAAAAGATACATAGCGCTGTTGGTGAAAACTTCCCATCCAGAACCTCTGTAAAAATCATAGTTAAAAGGATACAGAACTGAAAGTCCCGCTGAACGGCTGTGCATAAGCCTGACACTTTCGTTTAAAAGATAACGGACTTCACCTTTACCTCTCTTATCCGCTCTTGAGCAGACGTCCCCAACACCGAAAGTTTTTATAAGATTATTTCGAAAGTTCATCATATACGGGTAGAGAATAAGTCCGGCAGCAAGATCCTTATTGTCAAAAGCTCCCAGAAACTCTCTTTTCTCATGAAATATTTCCTGATGTCTTTCTTCATAG
>JAKJGQ010000106.1 GCA_022704305.1 Thermotogae bacterium
CGGTATAAGCAGCCTTTGAAATTTCGTCAAGATGTTCGTTTTCATACTGCCAATAACCTTCTATCTGGTTTCCTGGCATCTGACCGTACCATGGAGCATACATCTGACAAGAAATCTGATCCCAGTATGAATAAAATTCACCTGAACCCCAGCCTTCGGTATACATACTCCACTGATAATCTGATGGGTTGGTACCTCTTGTTACGTTTATGCACTTTGCTCTTTCCCACTTGAGTCTGTCTACTTTTATACCCGCTTTTTCTATCTGATTGGAAACATACTCTCCAACTCTTAGCCTTCCGTTGGGATCGTCGACTCTTATAAGGAATTTCAAAGTTACCGGCTGATTGTTGTAGTACCAGAAATCACTTTTTCTTACTAGCTTTCCCTTGAGCTCGGGAAGATTAGATGCTTCTTTCATTGCATCCTCAATATCTTTTAAAGCTTTCTTTTCATTACCCTCTGCTGTGAAACCGAACTTTGAGGAAAGAAGCTCGTACTTGTAGCTGCTCGGCCAGCTTGGTGTAGCCATATTGTACATAGGCGAACCTGTTCCGGCAAGAATTTCATCAACTATATACTTTCTGCTTACAAGAAAGTTAAGAGCATACCTTACTTTTTGAATAGCAAAAGGATTAAAAAACTGGCCTTCGTTATTCTTTACAATATAAGGAGCCTTATTCGGATAGGGGTTAAGTTCCAGGGACCATGATCCGGAAGGAACACTGTAAGCTTCTATTTTATCTCTTGTAGCTTTGTCCAATCCGTTAAATGTAGGACCTGTTACTCCCCACAAAAATATATCTGTTATTCCTTCTGCAGCATCTTTAAGACCTATCTCTTCCTGCATTTTAAAACCGAACTGTACTTTATCGACTATAGGCCCTTTCTGCGCCGCAAGCGAAAATACAGCAAGCATAATTATAAGGGCTACTCCCAAAACCTTTTTCATATATCTATCCTCCTTGAATAACTTTTTTCGATCCAAACAGACCGACTTAACAAAAATTTTAATCATATTAACATTCTTTTCATAGTGAACGATGTCATCAAAACTTATGACAAAAGCAACTTTTCGATTACTTAAGTAATATGACCAAAGTCATTTTTTTTTATGATCGATTTCAAAAAAATCTTTTATATGCTATTATTTTTACTATCCAAAGAGATTAAACCTTTTTAATATAGGAGGCATATCATGATTTTCCCGGCTAACTTTCCAGTTATATATAAAGATGAGCTCATACTTAAAAAACCTTTGATCACACATTTTAAAGATATTTTTGAGATATTCAGCAATGAAGAAGTTGTTATGTACGACATATTCCCAAAAATGGCAGACTATGACCAGGCTAAAAGGTATATTGAAAGGTACGAAAAAGAGTTTGCTGAAAAAGAAGAAATAACATGGATTATTCATGACAGAAATTCTGAAGAATCTGTAGGAGTATGCTGTCTTGGAGATTTCGACTTTGATAGCCAAAGATGCGAGATAGGATACGATATAAAAAGAAGGTTTTGGAATCAAGGGTATGCCACAAAAACCATTAAAGCCATTACTGAATATGCTTTTAAAGAACTTGGATTAAACAGGGTAGAAGCTTTTATATCTCCTGAAAATAAAGCTTCGATAAGAGTATTGGAAAAATGTGGCTACTCCTATGAAGGACTGCTGCGCCAGAGGGATCTTATAAAAGGAAAGCTTGAAGATGCTTATGTGATGGCCTTACTGAAAGAAGACTGTAAAAAAAGCCTTCTCCGGTGAGAAGGCTAAAACAATCTTTGTAACTTTGAATTTTTCATTTCTTCTTCTTTTTTCTTCAGACTGCGGTAACAGTCGCGGCAGACAGCAATATATTTTTCAAATCCCCCTACATCTATTTCACTGTCGTTATCAACAAGTTTATACGAAATTGACCCTGTATACTCCCCACATTCATGACATACCGCTTTCTTCTTAATTACCTCGTCCGCATGAGCCATTATGATGGCGGTGGTTTCAAAAGGATTGTTCTTATAACTGAGATCAAGACCAGAACAATAAACATGAACTCCCCTGGATATCAGTTCTATTACCACTCCTTCCAAATCCTTGCTTAAAAACTGTATTTCATCAATAAATACGGCTTTTTCATCTCCATCAATATGTTTAAAAATTTCCTTTGGTGTTTTTATAGCTATTGCCTGAACCTTGGCATTGGTATGCGATACTATGCACATCTCATCATAACGGCTGTCAAGTGCCGGCTTAAAAGCCTTAAACTTCTTTTTACCCAACGAATATATTTCCACAAAAGAGAGAAGCTCCGAGGTTTTTCCTGAATACATAGGTCCTACAGTTACTATAAGCTTTCCCGACATTTTACATCCCCCTGGTTTAAAACAGTATGAACCTGCTCGTGTGCTTTTTCCCATAGCTCTATGAATCCCAGCTTTTTGATCTCTTCTTTTGAAGGCGCATTGAAAGTATAAAAATGAGTATAGTTCATTCTGCCAAAAGAAAAAAACTTTATGGGATATGAAAGGAACATCATCAATAAATAATTATCATAAAGCGCTTTCATATTTTTTCTGAAACAAGAAAAAACTTTTGCAAAATCAAGTTCCTCATTATAAGACAACTTTATGGCATTATTTATTCCTACCGTAATTTCATCTTTTAAAGCCTGCGGAAAGTAATCATCGTACCTGTAACTTTTGTGATCCTTATGCCACACTTCCCTGATAAAAAAAGCATCCAAGTCTCTTTCAAGCGACTTGTGGCTCTTATCATCAGGACATATTTTATTTATAAGAGGATGAAAAATATCGTCAAGAAAAAAATGAAGCCTGAACCCTAAACCAAAATCGCTGTCCGTACTGCATAATTTTTCAATAAACTGCGCATTTCTCTCATTGTGCAGTCTGTGACCAAAACTTACATATTGCTCCATACCAGTGACATAAAAAAAAGGATCTGGCCCCATCAGACCAAGATTAAACATTTTTTCTTCCTTTATCATACTTGCTGAAACATCTTTTCCAAAAATCATGTGAGTTAGAAAATCAGGCATCTTTTCACCTCCGATAAAATATTTTACCACATGAACTTACCTTAAAAATCTCATTCTGGTTGTCTATTTTTTTATTTTAAGTTCAATTTCCGGTAATACTATGAAAAATTTTTCAGTATGACGCATTTTCTTTGTTTAATTTCGTATTTAATAATTTGATAATAGATTTTTTATATGTTATAATAAGGTGCATGATAAAAACTATTACTTTTTTCCTTTTGTTTTGTTACGAAAGGCATTGTAAATAAATCTTACATGACTTTGGTCATACTTTTATATGACTTTAGTCACTTTTAATTTGATGTAAAATAAACTATTATAATCTTAAAAATAAAAATATTTTTTTACTTGCATTTATATTTAATAAGGTTGTTTTCAGTTCCTAAATACTCAAAAATACCGGAAAACGGTAAAGGGGGGAATTCAGAGTGAAGAAACTATTAGTTTTTGCAATGTTGTTGGCAACAGTTCTTTCTTTCGCAGCAAAAGGACCTATCGTCGACAAAGTATACATCGATGTCAAGATGGATATTGCAATAGGTCTTAAGGATGCTGTAGAAGGCAAAACAGATATATTTTTCTATGGTGTTGACGGTCCTCAGTATAATGGATTGGCAAAGGCAGACAAGGATAAGTTATCAACCTATACCATTCCTTCAGGATCATGGTCGCTTATGGTTAACCCGATTCCTAACGCAGCACCCTACACATGGACTGTAAAGAGCGGTGAAACCTTCTTTAACCCTCTCGCCATGAAGGAAATAAGATTTGCGCTTAACTTCATAATAAGCAGAAAGTACTTGGTCGATGAAATACTTGGCGGAGCAGGCGGAGCAATGTTCACACCTATGACCCCAGGTCAGCCCGGCACATACAAGTACAATCTTATAGCTACAAAGTATGGAATGACCGCCCAGGGAAATGAAAAGAAAGCTATAACAGACATAAATGCAGCTATGGAAAAGGCCGCTGCCCTTCCAGAAAACAAAGGCAAGCTTGTCAAAAAAGACGGCTGGTGGCTTTACAACAACAAACCGGTTACCATAAAGTTCCTTATAAGAGTCGACGATCCTCAGGGCAGACTCAAGGCCGGAAGATATGTAGCAGATCAGATTGAAAAATCCGGCATAAAGGTTGAAAGACTTGAATACGACAGATCCAAATGTTCCAAGCTCACCTATAATGGAGATCCTGCAGATTATGAATGGGGTCTTTACACCGAAGGATGGGGAGCCGGAGCCACAAGAGCTTTCTGGGATATAACAATAGCACAGATGTACTCACCATGGTATGGTTACATGGCAGGTGGAGCGGTTCCGGAATTCTGGAACTATAAACAGAACGAAATCGATGCTCTCAGCCAGAAGATATTTAACGGTCTCTTCCTCACAGAAGAAGAGTACTGGACCGATAACCTCAGAGCTACAGAACTCGGACTTGAGGACTCTGCAAGAATATACCTTGCATATCAGGATCAGTATTTTGCAGCTAACAAAGATAGATTCAATAACAGAGTCGTTTACGGATTGGGCGACGGTCTGAACAGATGGGCTCACATAACAGCCGATGTAAAACCAGATTCAAACGGTCAGAAAGTTCTCAGACTTACCCAGTACTCAGCAAAAGGCTCACTTTTCATGAGCGCATGGGATCCTATAGGAGTAGATGGATTCAACGATACATACTCACAGGTTATCTCTGATCCTTTGTATGACTCATCATATTTTGAAGCTCCAAACAGTGCAAAAGACACAGCTTACAGAGCTTTCGGAAAAGACGTTGTTACCAAGGTAGAAATGAAGGGTGACAAACTCGTCGGAACATTACAGGTTCCTGCTGATGCAATAAAATACAACTCCATGACAAAGAAATGGGAAAAAGTTGGCTCAGGCGTTACATCCTTCTCCAAAGCAACTTACTCCTTTAAATTTGGAAAATGGCATAGCGGAAGACCTATAGGAATTGCAGATATTATGTATGTTCAGGCTTTCCTTATAGAATGGATGAATAAAGACGGAGCAACCGACAAGTACTATGAACCGACATACGAATCATTGGCAAGATCACAGATGGAAACTTTTAAAGGCTATGTAGTAAACAGAGACAACACTATAACCGTTTATTTTGATTTCAACTTCCCGCTTGATCCAGACAGAGTTGCTGCAACAGGAGCTCCATGGCTTAAGCTTACTCCTGCCGGAGTCAATGTAAGCGTTTCCTGGGAAATTGCAGAAGCAATGGCCAAACTGGTTGCCGAAGGCA
>JAKJGQ010000107.1:0-1275 GCA_022704305.1 Thermotogae bacterium
TTCCGGTAGTTGTCTATGTTGTTCAGCTGCATTTCTATGTCTATCTCTCTTGATTCTTCATCTTTTATCTTTAGATCCAGTACTGATATTTTATCGTCTTGTGTTTCTTTATTGTTGTATGGATTGAGGTATGTTATCTCTTTTATCCCTTCTTTAAGTCCGAGTACTTCATTCAGAAAGTTTTTAAGCAATATTTCACTTCTTTCATCATTGCTTGCAAACATATGTTTGAATACAAAGTCTATCTTCGGTGAAAAGAGCATCGTCCACCTCCGCAATATTATTATATCATTTTTTTGTCCATTGTTTTAGGTATACATCCTTGGAGGGATTAAATCTCCCATCAAGGAGAGAGTTTTAAGTTTTTGTCCTGGCAATACGAAATCCTACATCTTCTCGTCTGTGTTTAGGATAGTCATAGCTGCGGCAAGATACTCTTATATTCGTATTATTGGCCAAACTACCTCCACGTTTAACTCTAAAGGCTTCTTGGCTTGAGTTATAAGGATTGATCTGCGGAGATTTCTCATAGTAGCTTTCGCTATACCAGTCGCTGCACCACTCCCATATATCATTATTTTTACTTATTATACTTCTCGCACTCTCCCACTCTGCTTCTGTAGGTAATCTATATCCTTCAACTTCACTTGGATCAGTTGTTTTTCTCCCGTTTTTGTCAAGAAAGTTTCCGGAAGCACTGTATGCTTTTGAGAGTCCTTCTCTTTTTGAAAGCCAGTTGCAGTAATCTATAGCTTCATACCAGCTTACATTTACAACTGAATTTTCTCTAAATACCTTATGTTTAGTTTTTAAAACATCCTCAGCATACCTGCCATACTCTTCAAAGCTTACTTCATAACTTGCTATATAGTAATCATAAGTAATCGTTACTGTATGAGATGGTTTTTCGTTATCCCTGCCATCCCCTAAAGTATCTCCCATCTGGAAACTATTCTTTTCTACAGCAACCATTCCGGGTAACTTTTCAACTCTCGCCTGTATAAAGTTTGTTTTTTCATTTTCAATGTCAAAAGTGCTCTGTTGTTCTTCTTTGATTTCTTCTATAGCAATACTTTCAAAATCTGTATCTATGTTTTCCAAAGTCGGAATCTCATTCTTCAATGAAACTGTTTCTTTTTCTTCAGACGGATCTTCTTTGGCTTGTGATGCTTTTGGTTCTTCTGAAATTACAGCACTCTGTTGTTTTTCTTTGATTTCTTCTATAGCAATTTTTTCAAAATCTGTATCTATGTTTTCCAAAGTCGGAATCTCATT
>JAKJGQ010000107.1:1373-5289 GCA_022704305.1 Thermotogae bacterium
TCTGTTGTTTTTCTTTGATTTCTTCTATAGCAATTTTTTCAAAATCTGTATCTATGTTTTCCAAAGTCGGAATCTCATTATTCAATGAAACTATTTCTTTTTCTTCAGACGGATCTTCTTTGGCTTGTGATGCTTTTGGTTCTTCTGAAATAGTTGTTTTTTCTGTTGAGAATATCTTGCTTAATCCGCTTACAATAACAAATAATAAAATGACTAAAAATATTGCAATCTCCATTTTTGCTCCTTTTTGTTTTATTAGTATTTGATCTGAGCCAGTTTTTCAGGAACTGAGCTTATACAATAATCTCACCGTACATATCTTTTATTTCTTTTTCGCGTTGTTCTCCTGTCAGCTCGGTCACAGTTGAATAGACTAGATCTGTATTCTGTACTTTGGTGATTTTCAGATGTTTTTCCGCAAGATTTGCCACCTGGGGCATATGAGTTATGACTATAAGCTGTTTTTCTTTGGAAAGTTCTTTAAGCTTCTCGCCTACAGTCAGCGCCATTCTTGGTCCTACGCCCGCATCAACTTCATCGTAAAGCATAGAGTCAACAGAATGATCGTTTCCGAAAACTGTTTCTATAGCTAAAAATATTCTGGACATTTCTCCGCCCGAAGCAATCTTGTCAAGAGGCAGGAAATCCGACTGAGGATTTGTTTTCATCAGCATACGGATTCTGTGCGCTGATATCTGCCCCGGTTCTTTAAGCTTTTCAAAGTAAAAATCTATCTCTGAATTTTGCATATTAAGGTCGACCAGGTTCTTTTCGATCCCCTGCTTTATCTCTTTCAGATAAGGCATTGCTTCTTTAATTATACTTTCGCTTATTTCAAAAAGACGTTTTTTTATTTTTTCCATTCGGGGTGTAAGTTCGTTCATTATGCTTTCAAGTTCATACAGTTTATTAAGTTCCTCTTCAAATCTGCCGCAGTTCGCAATGACATCATTCAAAGACGGCCCGTACTTTCTTTTCAGCATAAGTACCGCATTAAGCCGTTCACTCACATTGTTCAGCTCCTGAGGATCGGTCTGAAGGTCTAAAAGTTTTTTTTCTATGGCATCGTATAACTCAAGGAGCTGCTGCTGAATACTTATGGCAAACTGCTCCGTATCTTTAAATCCGTACTCCCTTATTTTAGAAAGATTGTATGCAACCGTACCTATTGAATTGTCTGTGTTGAACTCTTCGGAATCTTTCAGCAGCTGCATATTTTCATAGAGATTGTTCTTTATTTCCTGTACGTTGTTCAAAGCCCTGAATCTTTCGGAAAGCTCAGTGTCTTCATTGGGCTGGGGATCTGTTTTTTTTATCTCATTTATTTGAAAGTTGAGTGTATCTATCTTCCTAAGTACTTCAGACGGATCCGAAGGTATGGCGGCAGCTTTTTCCTTGAGCATGCTGTACTCACTGTAAAGACTGTTATACTCAGTAAAAGCCTCTCTATGCTTATTTATTATGATATCGTACATAAGCTTATTCTGATAAAGAGGATCACGCAGTATGGCGCTTGATTCCTGAGAGTGAATCTCAATGAGATACTTGCCTATTTCTTCTATTATGTTTTTAGTAACTACCATGCCGTTAATTCTGTAAAGTGTCTTTTTTGATGAGAAGTTTGCAGAAATAACCAGTTCATTCGACTCAATCCCTGTTGCTTGGAAAATAATTTTTTTTACTGTATCGTTCACGTTAAAGAATGCGGAGATCATACCTTCCTGGTTCTTGAGCTCAGATGGAAACTGTCCTGTTATAAGCGAGTTTATTGCACTTATAAACATTGATTTTCCTGCACCTGACTCACCGCTTATTATGTTAAGCCCGTCCGAAAACTCTATGTTTTCATCCTTAAACAGCCCAAAATTTTTCAGAGAAAGAGAAACCAGCACTTTTTGCACCCCCGGATCTTATACTTTTTGTCTTTTATTAATTATATCATTTATTAATGTATGGTAGTTGAGTTTTATATGTTTTTAAAAGAAAATGAGAGGTCGTTCACTTTTTCGTCGATTATTTACACGGGAAAACTCACAGCCTTAATTGATTTATTATTTATTTAGTCTATAATATATATTGTGTATATGAAGAAATTAATTCCAAGGAGGATAAAAGATGAAGATACTCGTTATTAACTGCGGAAGTTCATCCATAAAATATCAGCTTCTGGACATGGATACCGAAAATGTCATTGCTAAAGGTCTTGTTGAACGAATAGGTATTGACGGTTCAAGAATAGTTCATAGCGTAAACGGTAAAAAGACTACCTTAAACGATGATATCAAAGATCATGAAAAGGGTCTAAAATTGGTTCTTGATATTCTTGTATCAAAGGATCTGGGAGTACTGAACTCTCTGGATGAAATAGATGCAATTGGTCACAGAGTTGTGCACGGCGGAGAAAAGTTTGCGTCCTCGGTAAGAATCAACTCTGAGATGTTAAATACAATGGAAATGCTTTCCTTTCTCGCTCCTCTCCATAATCCCGCAAATATAACCGGTATAAAAGCAGCCATGAGAATTTTGCCAAATGTTCCGCAGATAGGTGTTTTTGACACCGCCTTCCATCAGACCATGCCTGAAAAATCATTTATGTATGCCATTCCAAAAGAGTATTACGATAAGTACAAGGTTCGCAGATATGGTTTTCACGGCACAAGTCACAGATATGTATCGCAAAGGGCTGCAAAATTTTTGGGAAAAGACGTTAGGACACTCAAAATAATTACCGTACATGTAGGAAACGGCGGATCTGTTGCGGCAGTATGCAATGGAAGATCAGTAGACACTTCAATGGGTTTTACTCCTCTGGAAGGGCTTGTAATGGGAACCAGATGCGGAGATATTGACCCGAGTATAGTAACTTTTCTTCAGCAGGAAGAAGGACTTTCTTCTAAACAGGTAAACGATATTCTAAATAAAAAATCAGGAATGGCCGGTCTTACAAACGGTCTCAGCGATATGAGAGATATTGAAAACGGAGCTATGAATGGCGATGCAATATGCACTCTTGCTCACGATATCTATGAATACAGGATAGCTAAGTATATCGGTGCATATACTGCTGCTATGAACGGCGTAGACGTTATAGTCTTTACAGCAGGCGTCGGCGAAAACTCACCCTTGTTAAGAAAAAATATAGTAACAAAGTATCTTGGATATCTCGGAATAACCCTGGATGAACAGAAAAACAATATGCGCGGTGACGATAATGAAATATCAACGAAAGATTCCAAGGTAAAGGTTCTTGTCATTCCAACAAATGAAGAACTTATGATAGCAAGAGACACAAAGGAGATTGTTGAAAAGAACCTCAACGAACTGAAAACAACTTTATAACTCTATTCAAAACACGAAGCTTAAACCGCTTCGTGTTTTTTTTATATATTTGATATAATTTTCTGAACATATAGATTATTTTACAGTGTTTTAGGGGACAGGAGGTTAAGATGAATGATTCTGTATGGGCAAAAAAAATAATATCTGCACAAAATTCAGACGGAAGCTGGGGATTTTTTCATACAATGTGCAGTATTTCAGACTCAAAAAAAATAACAACCGAACAAGCTCTGAGAAGACTCAAAAATCTTGGATTTACTAAAGAAGATAAGGTTATTTCAAAAACCTTATCATACATACAGAAATGTCTCGAAGGAACTGTTGCAATACCTGACAGAAGAGAAAAGTTCAGAGACTGGGATGTATTCTTTTCTTTTATTTTTTCAGCATGGTTAAAGCTATTTGATGCACAGACTAAACAGTCGGAAAAAATATGTCTAAAACTGGGCAGCGTTATTGAAAAAGCTTTTGGAAAAAAAGTTTTTAATATTGATATTTATCTTTCAGAGTTTAAAAAAGAATTTGCTGTAAAACCGCATAATGCAAGAAACTTTGATTTTGTAAGTTTTTACCAGAT
>JAKJGQ010000108.1 GCA_022704305.1 Thermotogae bacterium
CTGCATTTCTGAGCTGCTTTTACTGACCATACTGTTGTCGATACTGCCGCTGTCTATTACCACGGAGCTTTGGTAGTCAATAACAGAATAAGAACCTTTTATAGAGTACTTATACCAAACGGTATCCTCAGAATATCTTGTATAGAAACCGTCTATCTTTATAAATTTCTCACGTTCGGTTCTTGCCCACGGATAATCTGCAAGATATATGTAATTTCCGCTACTGTCCTGATAAAACTTATCCTCGTTCTTATTGTAGGAAAAAAGCTTTTTCTGACTTACCTGATAGAACGTACCTGCGTATGATATGTAAGACCCCGAAGAATTTTTGACAAACCGTACGTTCTTCTCAGTTTTCCTTTCGGTATAGCAGTCGTCTATACGCACTATAACTCCATAATCGGCAGACCTGTTGTCCTGCATCAATCTGATAATATATGAATTATCAGTATTTTTAGAAGTGCTTTCAAAGGTTTCATAGTATTTATCACGCTCAAGCACATCGTATCCGGAGAGCTTTTCTTTAAGTATGGTGTAAACAGATGCATAATCGATATTAAGCTTGTTATTTATAAAGATATAGGGCACAACTGTCGATGCCTGAACCATTATTCCTAAAAGTATAAAAAGAAACAGAAAAAATTTTTTCATATATGCCGCCCCCTAGAAAGAAAAAGTAATGCCAGCACGGAACTTTCCTGAAATACTATAATCTCCCAAAAAACCGAAAAAAAGATACTTTGTATGTGCTCCGATAAACGGATCAGTGTTGTATACACCCGTTCTTAAAAAAACATTTATCTGTTCATTTTTAAATACCGACAACCCGAATGAAACTCCAGAAACCTGTACTTTGTTTTGATTAAGTATAAAATCTATTCCGCCACATGAAGTAACTTCATTGTATATATCATAGTTTTTGAACTCTAAAGATGCGCCCAGTTCAGTACCGGCAAAAAATCTTATTCCTAAAATCCACGCATCATAAAAATTCTTGATTTCAGAAACAGTCTCTGAAATCTTAAGCTCTTTGCCTCTTTCTATATAAAGTATTTTTCCTTCCGCTGTCTGAGGATTTACATTCTCTACTTTCATTATCATCTTCCCTAAAGCATCCTGTGAAATAAAAAGATAACCTTTTTTTATGCCTTCATTAGCACCGGCATCTATATATACCATATCTTTTGAAAAGTCCATTATTTTGGCTTTTATCATAAAATCATCCCTGAGCCTTGAGTAGACGTGATCTCCGTATCCTGAAGATATGGCTGTCCACACTGCACTCTCGGGCACCTGTTTTATGAAGACCTTTCCTGTCTGGCTGTCATAACTGTACTTGACGGTATAGTCAGAAAATTTTCCGGAAAACGTATCTTCAAAGATCTTTTTCCCATCCTCTGCACTGATTAGAATATACTGTACACTAACTCCGCTGTCGGTAAAAACATCCTCATATTTGCTGCTTATATAAAAACCATTTCCTGCAGGATAGTATCCACCGTTTTTCCCCGCAACAAAATCACCGTTTTTATCAACAATATATCTTCCCGCAAATGCGTCATAGCTGTAAAAGTAGCCCTTAAAGACAGGAATAAAAGCATTGTCATAAAAAACATAATCACCGCTCAGGTCATCACGCATATAACTTCCTCTTTCAACTTTACTGCTGCTGTAGTAATCGAATATCTTCACAGCAACTATAAAATCTGAGTCTTTGACACTGCTCATTATACTGTCTGAAGAGGTAAAGAAGCTCTCAACCTTTTTTTCAAAAGCTATCTCCTGAATCTCTTCCTCGTTTGAAATCAGAAATCTTTCCGAAGATATTACACTGGACTTTATATCGTTGAGTATGTTCTGCCTTATTGTCTGAGGCACCTGTGGACTGCATGACCAGAAGAATTTTATATTTTTCCTTGCATTAAGTACAGTAACTGCCATTAAAAGAAGTATCATAAGCACAACTCTGTTTTTCATGAAACCACCTCCGCAGGTATTATACCAAAAAAAGGCTCCTTTACGGAGCCTTTCGTTTATATAGCTTATTATACTTTAAACTTAGATACAAGAGATTTGAGATTTTCAGAAAGACCGTCCATCTTTTCCCCTGACGTACTTATTATCTGAGCGGAAATAGCCTGTTTATTTATGGCCTCAACCATATCTTTTATCTTTTCTGATATATTTACAACCATTCTGGCCGAAGCATCCATTGTTCCTGATACCTCTTCGGCGGCAGCACTCTGCTCCTGAGCATTGGCCGACATTACCTGAACCATATCGTGTATTTTTTCAACCTGTCCTAGTATGTCTTTAAACTGTAGACTTATTTCCCCGGCCAAAGAGCTTACATTACGAACATCAGATACTGTTTTTTTGGTTATTTCATCAGCTTTTCTTGATCTTTCCTGAATCTGGCTTATGATGGACACTATGTTTACTGTTGCCTGCTTACTTTGCTCGGCAAGCTTTCTAATTTCATCAGCAACAACCGCAAAACCTCTTCCCGCATCCCCGGCTCTTGCAGCTTCTATAGCTGCATTGAGAGCTAAAAGATTCGTCTGTTCGGTTATTGAGTTTATAGTGTTTATTATCTGCTGTATATTTCCCACATGCTCCGTAAGCTTCATTACGGTACTGGCTGTTTCATCGGTGCTCTTAACGGCAGTTTCAACCACATTAACTATAGCTTCTATAGATTTTTCGCCTTTTTCAGCAGCAGCGGCAACATCATTGGTTCTGGCCGAAAGATCAACTGAATTTTTTGATACCGACTGTGCAGCAGCAGCAACTTCTTCTACACTTGAGGTAACTTCCTGTATTGAGGCTGATGTGTTTTCAACATTCTGCTGTATTTTTTCTGCATCACCCGAGAGAAGTTCGGAGTTTTTAATGGTTTCCTGCGATACATCACCAAGCTCCTTGGAAGAGTTCCTTATTTCATCGGATGCGGTTTCAATATTTTTCATAGACTCTCTTAGTGATTCTACAACCTTATTAAGAGTTTTACCTATATTGGAAAACTCATCCTTTCCCTTTATATCAAACTTTATTCTAAGATTACCCTCACCTAGCTGAGTTACAGTCATTATTTTTTTGACCTTAGACGAAATATCGATTATTATCATAAAACCTATTAGAAACGCTACAACAAAAACTCCGACTCCGACAATTACAGCTATAAGAATAAGATTATTTGTTCTTTCTCTGTTCTTCTGTATTTTATACGCAAGGAACTTATCTGCGGATTGACCTATCTCCGCTATATTAGCCCTGGCATCGTAGAAGTACTGTGAAGAGAAAGATTCGGTAAGCTCGGCCTGAATTTCAACTTCAGTCATTTCCAACCACATATCTATGTTACTGTGAAAGCTTTTAAAATTTTCTTCTACTGTTTTCTGGCTTATATCGTTAGTATATAAAAGCCAACCGTCTTTATTGTTTCTTATTATCTCCTCAGCAGCAGCAACCTTTCCTTTGGCGTTAACAACTCCTTTTTTATACTCGTCGTACTGCGCCTGAAAGCTTGGATCCGACATGCCTTTGGAAAGAATATTCTGAAATGCAGACAAAGTATTTGAAAGTGATTGGTCAACCTCAAATACTATCGATATTACCTTGGAGTTCTCATTCTTGAGCGACAGCTCAAGATCTGTAACCACATTTTGGAAGTTAATCGCCATAAGCGATATGATACATACTATTCCTACCAGCGGTATAAAAAGAAGAAGTAAGAGCTTGGTACGTATCTTCATATTCCCAATCATAGATTCCCCCTCCTAAACATTGGAATTAGCCTATAGATTTCTTTCTTTTGTTCTATATTCAATTATATCATCAATGGTTTAGAACACGTACAATTGAAATTGTTTTTTAAATACAGCAATAACCCTTTATAATTCGGAATTATAACTCACGATTTCTTTTAGTTACTCAAAATACACTGAAATTTAATAATCAAAAAAAGAGATATGATTCAGTACTTATAGATATGTTTTTGCATTAAAAAGTATATTTTACAGTCTTATAAACCTGGCACTTTTTATCATAAGCCTTAAAAATGTAGTATAATTGAAAGGAATCGATTTTTCAAAAATACTTAATCTTTTTCGGAGGTATACCATGGAACGTAAAAAATACTCACTGGTCTTTGCCTTATTCTTTTTACTTTCATTTTTGTTAATAAGCTGTTCTGTCCAGACCAATGAAAATAAAACAGTTGTGAAGCCCGAACCGGTAAAAATAAATAAAGCTCCGGTCATAAGCATTCCGGATCAGTTTATAAAAGAAGAAGACAGTCTTACACTGGATCTTTCAAAGTTCAGCTCCGATCCTGAAGCTTCACCACTTACTTATTCGCTTGTTTCAGGTGTGGGTACTATTAAGAGTGAAGCTTACTTCTATTCGCCCAAGAGAGGAGAAGCCGGAGAAAAAAGTATCATAATATCTGCTACAGATGGTGCATCATCCACACAAACATCATTCAAAATTTCTGTGGAAAAGGTTTTAAAGCTTCCAACGGCAGAGTTTCCAGATTTTTCGGTCGAAGAAGGAAAAAGTATAGAAATAGATCTGAGCAAATACTCATCAAATCCTCTTAAGGATAAGCTTTCATATTCTCTCATAAACGGAGTGGGAAGCTTAAATGGTTTTAATTACTTTTTTCAGCCCTCATATCTTGATGCCGGACAGAAAGCTGTGAAAATAAGAATAGCCAACTATGATGGTTATATAGACCAGACCTTCAGACTTAACATTATAAATGTAAACAGGCCTCCAACTATATTTATAACCAATCAGACTATGGATGAACTTCAGACCATAACTCTTGATCTGGCAAGGATTGCCACTGATCCTGACGGTGATTCACTTACCTTCAGGCTGGAAGAAGGTCCGGGCAGTATTTCAAATAAAGTGTACTCTTACTCACCTACTTATAAAGACCACGGTGAGAAAAACATAAGAATATCAGTTAGCGACGGTATAGCTAGAGCCGAAACCTCTTTTAAGGTACTTGTAAACAATATAAACAGGCCTCCTTATATGTTGGTTCAGGAACAGGAAGTTGATGAAGGGCAGACTCTTTTGCTTGATCTTGGAAAGATTGTTTTTGATCCGGACGGAGATACCCTCAGCTTCGAGATAGAAGAAGGAGTGGGCGAAATTACTGGAAGTAT
>JAKJGQ010000109.1 GCA_022704305.1 Thermotogae bacterium
AACTGGTATGATTCCTTCCAAAGTGAACTCTGATACCATAAAGCAGGCAAGATCACCCAAAGCTTTCATGAACTTTGTCGAGCAGAATAAAGAAAATATTTCTCCGGAGGATTACGAAAAAGTCTCTGCAGCGGTTAAAAATCTTTTGTCTGATATGGACAACAAGAAACAAAAATCTGAGATTCAGCAAATACATAAAAGTTACGATATGCAGAAGATTTTTTATATAATCCATTATATAATAGGTTTTTCTTCAGAGAATGATTTTATTAAAATACTTAAGCTTATGTGGCTTATTGACTACTTTTACTACAAAAAAAATTACAGATATTTTTTTAGCTCACAGCCCGAAGAAAAGCTTCCTTATAAACATATTTTTGAAGAAAAACTTTTGTTCATAGTGGCTTTTTTGGGTCAGAACAAGGAGTTTGAAGTAAAGATGCTTGAAAATGATGACGCAGCATTAAAAATATTTATCAGATCAACTGATGCAGATAGTAACTACAGAATTTTTGAAGGGGATCTTTCTTTCGTAAACCAGATTCTTTCCGAGTATTCAGGCAAAAGCAATCCAGAGCTTAAAAGGATCATGACGGACCTAATAAATCAGGGAGGGGTGATAAGATGAGGAAAGATATAAAAGGCGATACAGTAAGGGTTTATCTCGAAGGTTCACTTGATATTTCCAATTCCAAGGCATTGGAAGCAGAGCTGAATGAGATTAAGACCAAAAACTATAAAAAAGTCATCTTCGACATGATTGGCCTTAATTATGTTGACAGCAGTGGAATAGGAAAGATTTTTTATTTTTTTACAAGTTATAAAAAAACTGGCGGTGAAGTGGAGATTCAAAACGTTAAAAGCCCCAAGGTCAGAGAAGTAATAGAACTTATAAAAATGGATAAAATAATAAAAATTTCATAACGGAGAGTGATTACTCTCCGTTATTTTTATGAAAATAGCTTTGAGGATATATCCTGATTAGATGGGAAGTCCTTTTTTACATCCCCTGCAAAAACTGGTTTTACCTCGCTGACACCTTTAAAAGTGCCCAAAACATTTATCTTCAGTTCACTCAGATACTTTTTTGTGATCTGATACTCTATTGACGATTCCTCCGGGAAAAATATCGTAAGCCTACCTTCTGAAACATCGTAAGACTTGTCTCTCAGTGCAAAGAAAAGTCCAAGATTCATTTTTGAGCTGTCATTAGCAAGCTTTTGAAGCATGATATGGTAATCTCCTTCACAGACTTGTTCTGAATCCTCAGTAAAAAAGCCTTCTTCAATAGAATTAACTACCTGGCTTATCACATTGCTTTCATAGTGGATATCTAATTTTTTATATCCATATGCAAGTGATGTAACATATATTTCAAAGACTGCCTTTTTATTCTCACTATACTTAAGATCTTTGTTTACTTCATTCAGCTCACGTACAAGCTTTACAAGAGCATAGTTCTTATCGTTTTTTATCTTTATAAAAAGCTTTTCGATACTCTGTTCTATAAGTGCTTCCGGTTCTTTACCGCTTTCAAAAAGATCGGATGAGAGTTTCAAAAGGTTATCAACATCACCGGAGATCAAAAAGCTTATAAACTCTTCAACCATGTTATCATCAAAAAGTCCTAAAATACTCAATGTTTCAGATGAAGTGACTTCCTTTGAACAAAATTTCATTACCTGTTCAAAAAGCGAAAGGGCATCTCGTGCTCCTCCCTTTGCTCTTTTAGAGATAATACTTAAGGATTTTTCATCAATTGTAACTCCTTCTTGAGCACTTACTCTTTTTAGAAGCATAACAATATCTTTTTCACGAATATTTTTGAAATTTATAAGCTGCGCCCTGGAGATTATTGTCTGAGGAACTTTTTCCAGATTGGTTGTGGCTAATATGAAAATTACATGCTCCGGAGGTTCTTCAAGGGTTTTCAACAGTGCGTTAAAGGCTTCTTTAGTAAGCATATGAAATTCATCTATTATATATACCTTATATTTTCCGTGAACAGGACGGTAATTTGTAGAATCCCTAATTTCTCTTATCTCATCAATCCCCCTGTTTGAAGCTGCATCCAGTTCAATTACATCCATAAACGAACCTTCATCGATTGCTCTACAGTTATCACAGTTGTTACAGGGATTATATCCATCAGGATCGCAGCAGTTAAGGACTTTTGCAAGAAGCCTTGCTGTACTGGTTTTCCCGGTTCCCCTAGGACCGGTAAAGATATAAGCATGTGAAATTTCTTTTCTGTCAAGAGCGTTTGCAAAGTATCTTCTGACATGATCCTGTCCGATAAGCTCATCAAACGTTTTGGATCTGTACTTTCTGTATAGGCTCACCATAAATTATTCCTCCGCTTCTTCTTCCCCTAGATATTCAAGATCGAATACCTTAGTGTTAAGAACAGATAAAATTTTTTCAAGCGAATCTTCTTTTATAAGAATATCTGCATGTATGCTATCTAAAAATTTTTTTTGCTTAAATGCCCAGTCTTTTTCCCTTTTGAGAATTTTTTCAAGCTGTGCAAAGCTGGAATAATCTGTTTTAAACGAGTAGAGAAAGAATTTTTTGAAAAGTACCACTCCCGCCAGATCTATAGCCGACTGTGCCGATTGGGCATATGCCTGGATAAGTCCTCTTACACCAAGCTTCACTCCTCCAAAGTACCTTGTCACAACAACTGCTACATTTATGATACCGTTTTTTTCAATTGCTCCTAAAATTGGCCTTCCAGCTGTTCCGGAAGGTTCCCTGTCATCTGAAAAATCAGACTGGAAACTGTTATTTTCAATTATCTTATATGCCCAGCAGTTATGCGTCGCATCATTATAATGCCTTGATATTTCTTTTATGAAGTCTTTTGCCTGCTGACATGAAGATACTTTTACTGCAGATGCGATAAAAATTGAACGTTCTATATTCAATTTGACGCTGCTCTGCTTTTTTAATGAATAATAACCCATTATTTTTTCTCAACTCTTGTCATTATAATATTGCTTAGCAGATATGAAACAACTCCAAAGATAATCAGAATAAGGATCTCATATGAAACTTCAGGCAAGGAGTACCCAAGAACCGAGACCTTTCTCCAAGCATCAACAGAATACTTTATAGGCATGAAATTTACTATATTTTTTATAATGCTTCCCTGTGGAATAGGAATAAGTATATCTCCAAAAAGCATCATACAGCCTGTTAAAGCTGTTAAGAGCAGTCCGGAGGATTTTGATGTTTTTGTAAACGAAGAGAAAAGTATACCGAAAGCCGTAAAACTGAATGAAGTGACAATAATAAGAAATATTATTTCAAACTCTCCCGCCATGGAATGAACACCAAAAAGCCTGTATATATACCATGAAAAAAGACTTGCCACTAGTCCAACCACAAAGTAAGCAATAAATTTAAAGTTAATGAACTGATATACTTTTAATCCATTGGATCTGTAGATGTCAAATAAGCCGCTTTCTTTGGTATGGGCAATTGAATTTCCTACTCCTATCATACAGAAAATCATTATCATTATTACAGCCACACTTGGAGCAAATATATCTTCAAATCCTATATCGGCTTTAATTTCAGATCTGATGCTCCCGGTTTTCATGTTAGGGACAAGTATCTCAATATCTGGCGCTTTACGCTGGGTATCAACTCCAATTCCTCCCGACATAAGGAACTGTAGAGTGGAACCGCTTTCAAGATCTGGTATTCCTGCAAGCTCTCTGAAAAGTGCTTTAAAAACCGTATAAACCGCAAGACTATCCTGAATTTTCTGAGGATTAGGAATAAGATTGAGCTTGGTAGGCTTATACTCCTTAAGATCACTCATAAAACCTTTGGGAATAATGATTATCGAATCGTAGTCTCCACTTTTTATAGTAGTACTCAATGCCTCTTCATTTTTGATTTCAATAGCATTTTCCCACTTGAAAAACTGTTTCAGAAATATAAAACCAAACTGTCCGAGCCACGTTTTATCTTCATTATAAATAGCTATCTTATAGTTGGCAAGTATGTTTTCAGGATAAAATACCGAGCCAAGATATGCTATTATAACTGGAAGGATTATTATCAGCGAAATTACTCCGGAGTTCCTGAAAAATTTTTTTAGTTCGAATATGCTTAATCTTAGGCTTTTCGTATGTATCCCCCCATTATTTTTTTTCTTTTAACCTTTTAATTGCAGTTTCAAGCTTTTGGAGTACTTTTGGTTCTTCATAAAATGACAACCTTTCGTCGGCAGTATCTATATACAGTCCATATGTTTCCACTTCCGGCTTATGAAGTGTCCTCAGCCTTTTGGCAGGTAGAAACATTTCACTTATCTTGGTATAGTATATCGGGCTTTGCTTTTTGGCAAGCCGGAACACTCCATAATCAATTATATCATCAAGCATTATAGTCCTGCTTATAGTGCTTTTAGGCATTGGAACCGTAAACGCAGCTCTTCCATCGCCTATAAAAACAACTGTTGTCTTCAATCCTGAAAGAGATTCGAGATCATTTATCTCTCCCATACCGAAAAAGCAAAGTTCAAACACTCCTTCTTTTGTCTTTACACCAGTTTGATTAAGCTCCTTCCTGAGATTATCGATAACCTTTTCATCAGAAGCAGCTACCAGAAACAAAGCTGATGCTATTGCCGTATAGACAAACAAAGGAATGTTTGATGCGCCGTTCATAAAAACAACAATCTGACTTGCAATAAGAACAAGTGCATATACTACAAAGTTCAGAGAAGAGTTTTTTCTTATAATAAAGTACGACAGTATCATAAGAATCAGAGATACTCCAAAAAAAATCCATCCTCCAAGGAAAAACTGAATAAACGGAATCAATCCAAAAAATATAGAAATAATTCGTTTTTTCAAATCATCCACTCCTTTCATTTATTTTCCAACACAAAAATTACTGAATATACTTTCAAGAAGATCCTGTGTATAGTCTGCCCCTATAAGCTCATTAACAGCCTGAACGGCTTTTTTTATATCTATCATAATCACATCGGATGTGTATCCCTGCATGTATGAGCTTTTTGCAGCCAGCATTGCTTCGTAGGAATTCATAAGCGCCTGCTTCTGTCGAAGGTTTGTAAGAACAGGCTCATTTATTTCTAC
>JAKJGQ010000010.1 GCA_022704305.1 Thermotogae bacterium
TCAAGGAACTGAGTGAGGATACCTACGTGGAAGATATTCCGCTTTCCATATCTCTAGGATCTGCAATAAAATTTCAAGGCTATCAAAGTATATATACTGTAATGAAAAATGCTGATGATTGTATGTACAGGCAAAAACTTTTTGAAAGCTCAGAAATAAAAGAAAAGACCGTAGCTACAATAATTAAGGCCTTTCATAAAAGATTTTATCGTGAAGAAGAACACGGGAAAAGAGTAGGCGAAATATGCTATAATTTCTCAAAGCTCTTAGGATATACTGAGATTTTTTCACAGGAAATTAAAACAGCAGGCATTATGCATGATATAGGAAAGATTAATATTGCTCCAAAAATACTGGCAAAAAGGGAAAAACTCAATGACAATGACTGGAAAGAAATTAAAAAGCATCCGGAAACAGGGTACAGGATTCTTAGCTCTGTCGGACATATGGCACAGTTGGCTGAGTATATTCTTGCTCATCATGAAAGATGGGATGGAAAAGGATATCCAAAGGGCCTCAAAGAAGAAGAAATTCCTCTCCAATCTCGAATAATTGCCATCGCTGAGGCCTATGAAATAATGATATCTAAAAAAACTTATAAAATGTCTCTCAGCCAAGAACAAGCATTTAAAGAGCTTCTTGCTAATTCCGGAGCGCAGTTTGATCCGTTTCTTGTAAAAACTTTTATTCAAAATTCAAAAGATATAATAGACTATACAGAGTTTCAATAAAGATAGGATGGTGAATACTATGAAGCCGGCATTATTGATAGTAGATATGCAAAACGGATGCAGAAAAGAAACCAAGGCAAAAGAGGATTTTGAAACAGCTGTAAGTTACATAAACGCAGTTTCAGAAATTTTTAGAGAAAAAAATCTTCCGGTAGTTATTGTACAAGATGCAGGAGTTGGAGAGGGCGATGATTTTGAGGTTGTTAAAGAAATAAAAGTATCGTTAAATGATCTGTATATAAAAAAAGAATTCGGAAATTCTTTTTGGAAAACTGATCTGGATATTTTATTAAAAGAACTAGATGTTGATTTTCTTGTTATAGGCGGTTTCGCTGCTATGTACTGTATACTTGCAACTTACAACGGAGCATTGGAAAGAGGGTACAAATGCACTCTCCTACAAAACGGTATTGCCGGTTATGAAACTGGCGAAGCGGCTATGGTTTCAAACTCCAGAGCAATGATAAGTTATACTGCGCTAAGATACTTTTTGTTCTGAAAAAAATGCATTTAAGGCATGTGATGTTTTTATGAGAAAAATTTCAAGCATAAAAAGGAAGTACATTCTCTACATATCTTTGATATGCGTGATAAGTCTTTTTATACTTTCCTGCATTAGCTACATTTTTTCTTACAGAATTGTTCTTTCAACCCTTAAGGAAAAATTATCCGCTTACTCTTTAAGGTATTCACAAGAGATAGATTCATGGCTGACTGTTCAATCACAGAAACTTGAATGGATAAGTCATGACATCAGTATCAATGAAGAGTACTATTCAAACAGATCCAATGTTTATAAGCTACTGTCTGAAAAATACAGATCGTCTTTAGGCATAGTAAATGATTATTATATGAGCTATACTGATAAAACATTAATTTCCGGTTCTGACTGGGTTCCTCCGTCAGATTACGACTGCACACAAAGAAATTGGTATACTCTTGCATCTCAGGGCGGAAAAACTGTTTTCACCGAACCGTACGTTGATGCGGATGAAAGATCCGGTTTAAGAATGGTAATTACTATATCTACACCTGTTTACTCAGAGGACAGATTATCCGGAGTGTTGGCTGCAGATATTACTATAGATAGCCTAGTAAAGCTTGTAAACAGCATAAATCCGGCCAAGGGAGGTTATGCCTTCCTTGTTGACGGAAACAACGCTTTCATAACTCATCCAGAAAAAGATTTTCTTCCAACCCGCGAAAAACACTCTTATATTGATAAGGTTTTTAACGGCGGCTATACAAAACTTTCAGAACAAATTGCATCTAGAAGTTATAGTATTACCCAAATAAAGGATTTTGACGGTATTGACAAATATTTCATCCTTTCAGAAATTAAAAGTTCGGGGTGGTTTCTGTGTATCTCAATTCCCCAAACTGAAATTTCAAATAATCTTAACATACTTTTGATCGGATTTACTGTTTTTACTACCTTGTCGGCACTTATAAGCATGGTGATAATATACTTTCTTATAAGCGGTATGATAAGGCCTGTGATAAGTCTTACCCAAGCAGTAAAAGAGTTTGGAGACAAAAAAATGCACGTAAGAAGCACCGTGTACTCTCAGGACGAGATTGGAGAGCTTTGCAACAGCTTCAATAAAATGGCAGATCTTATACAGGATTATAGTACAACTCTTGAAAACAAAGTTTTAGAGAGAACAAAGGAACTTAATGAAAAAAATCTTAAAATTCAGGAAAGCATAGAATATGCCAATATGATACAGATAGCCATACTTCCTTCTGATTCAGAGATGAAAGCTTTTCTGGGAGATTATTTTGTGATATGGCAGCCAAGAGACACTGTAGGCGGAGATTTTTATTGGACAAAAAATTTTGATGACGGGTTTCTTGTCATGGTAGGCGACTGTACCGGACACGGAATACCGGGTGCCCTTATGACAATGGCTGTAAACGCTATAATCGATCATATTACACAGGATATATGCCATAATGATCCGGCACGGATTTTAACTGAAATGGACAGGCTTGTCAATCAGCTTTTACACAGGGACAGAAGCAACGATACTGTGAGTGACGGTCTTGACATAGGAATTGTTTTTATTTCGGAAAAAAAGGACATACTGTTTTGTGGAGCCCGGATATCGCTTTTTACTGCTGATAATGCTCAAATAAGGGAGATTAAAGCCTCAAATCATACTATAGGACATGAGGCTACGCAAAGAGAAAAAAAGTTTGACAATATCTCTGTAAAACACAGCAGTTCTATGGCTCTGTATCTGATGACCGATGGTATAAAGGATCAGATAGGCGGAGATAAAAAACTTCCTTTTGGTAAAACAAACGTAATAAAAATTCTTGAATCTGTATGGGATAAGCCTATGAGTGAACAGAAAAATCTTATATATATGAAATACAAAGAGTACCGTAATACTGAAATAAGCAGGGACGATATTACAATGTTCGGATTACGTCTATAAAAGGAGGGAAAACTTTTGCTCAACCTATATGAGCTTTATAAAAATGCCAAGACCAAGAACATAATTTTTTATTACAGTGGACCTATTGCACATGCCAGTATAGAAGGAGTAGCCGCTACCCTGCGCAAGAACCTACAGTATGAAGGGACTGATGAAATAACTTCAAATGCAGTTTTTTCAGTTTTTATTGAGCAAGTGCAGAATATTCTGAATTATTCGGCCGAAAAATTCTCTGATATCAACAGTGATGACGAAGATCTGCGTGCAGGTGTCGTGGCAATAGGATATGAAGAAGGATTTTACTGTATCTACTGTGGAAACAAGGTATATAATCAAGACATTCCAAAGATAAAAGAAAATATTGACAGTGTTCGCAATCTCGACAAAGAACATCTTAAAGCACTTTATAAAGAGAGAAGAAGAATGGAACCTCCACCATCAAGCAAAGGGGCAGGTCTTGGACTTATAGAGATGGCACGTAAAGCTGTAAAACCCATCGATTATACTTTTATTCCTATGGATGAAGAGTATTCATTTTTCACCATAAAAGTCGTAACAGGGAGGGAAAAGATTTGAACGACCTTATAATTGAAAAAACTCAGTCCACACCATATATAAATTTTTCTCATGAACACAAAAAACTTTTTATCAGCGGTGAATCTTTCCCTGAAAACGCAGCCAAATTTTATGCTCCCATACTCGAATGGATAAAGCAGATAATAAATGACCCAAATACTGACAGTTTCACTGCCGACTTTGAGATTATATATTTCAACAGCAGTACTTCAAAAGTATTTATGACTATCTTCGATACTTTTGAAAATGCTGTGAAAAAAGGAATGCAAATTACTGTAAACTGGCGCTGTGATTCAGAAAATGAAACAGCAATAGAGTGTGGAGAGGAGTTTAAAGAAGATCTTTCTACTCTACCCTTTAACATAGTTTTGGTGAAAGGAGTGGAAAATGGATAATATCTTTATCAAAGAAGATGAAGTTATCGAGAATGCAGAAAACGCTATTCGGAAAAATATTATGGGAAGCACTGAAGGAGAGGCTCTTTATAAAGATCTGCTATATGAATATAAAAAATTGTTGAAACAGACCAAAAGTCTTGTAAAAATGTCAGATATGATGCAGCTTCAGCTTCATGACCTTTCACGTGAGCTTGAAAGGATGTCAAACACAGATGGACTTACTGGAATATATAATAGACGTTTTTTTAACGAAATATTTCATAAAGAATGGTACAGCGCCTTTAGAGGAAAAATATCTATCGGAATTCTTATGATAGATATTGATAACTTTAAAAAGTACAACGATACCTATGGACATCTGCAAGGCGACAGATGCTTGAAGCTTATTTCTGAAATTATACAAAAATCTGTAAAACGTCCGAGAGATATGCTGGCAAGATATGGAGGCGAAGAGTTTGTAGTACTGCTTGCAGAAACTGATATAAAAGGATGTCGTGCTGTTGCAGAAGAAATTATAAAAAGTATTGAAGCCAAGGATATTAAGCATGCGGGTTCTCCGTATTTTCCGCGTGTCACGGTATCTGTAGGAATAGCTGTGACTGTCCCTGATGATCAGGACTCGTGTGAAAAACTTCTTAATATGGCCGATG
Source organism: Thermotogae bacterium (assembly GCA_022704305.1). GTDB lineage: Bacteria > Thermotogota > Thermotogae > Petrotogales > Petrotogaceae > UBA5851. The sequence continues at coordinate 4,800 of JAKJGQ010000010.1, forward strand.
AAGCATTATACCGTGCAAAGGCTGCTGGAAGAAACTGCTGTATGGAATAGTTTTAAAAAAATAACAGTACAGAAAAAGTATCCCTAATTATTATTTTATCGATTCAAACGGTTTTTCACACAGTATAGCATATTCATAAGTATCATTTCACAAAGGTATTCCTTGGGAATATCTCTTAAGAAAAATACTTTTTGAGATGCACTTTATGTCTCGTTTAATCTACCAAGAAGTCTCAAGGAGCGTACACTTAAATGATTGCAGATAGTGGCTACGCAAAGAAAAAACATTCTTCCTTTTACAAAGGATCGGCGAGTTTTCTATCTTCCCAGTTAAGCATATGTATGCTCATACTATTGAAGCTGCCAAAAAACAATAAAAACCGTTTGATAACGGCTTTTATTGTTATGTTATCCTTTTATACGGGTTATAGCTTGATCTTTCTTCCTTTATCTTGAATACTCCCGCAAACTTCGGTGGAATAACTGCATCTATACATGAACTAAAAATTTCAAACTCTGTCTCTGAAAATACATCCTTAATTTTTGAATAGTTCATCAAGGATGAGTTCTCCGTTATAATACAAGCAGAAATCATTTTATTTGTAGGATTAGCTATAACAAAGCGCGTATCCCGTATCTCATCGCTTGTCCTTTCAAAACACACTACTTCACTATCAGAGGAAAAAAGCTGTTTAATCCTTCCAGAGTTGATACCCTTTGCCTTTTTATACTCATCAATCAATTTTAAGTAGAAGCAATAAGCTTCATTCCCTTGAAGATCCTCCTGCCACAACATTGGCTGCCTGCAGTATGGATCTCCTTCCCCCTGCATTCCTATTTCTTCTCCATAGTATACAAGTGGACTGCCTGGAACTGTAAATTGAAGCATTACAGCAATTTTCCACAGATCACCAAAGATATTTTTTATTCTAGGAGTATCGTGCGTCGAAAGAATATTCCAGCTTTTAAAAATTTTATCTCCGCATTCTTCCGATGTTTTTGCAACAGCAGCGGTAAATGTTGTTCCATCTATCTTTCCATAAAGCAGCATTTTTATGAGCTGTTGAAAGTAATAGTTCATTACGCCGTCGATAACTTTGCACCATTCAAGAGGGTAAGACCAGACTTCACCTATTACTTCGTTTTCACAAACTTTGTCCATATTATGCTTTATCTCTTTTAAAATTTCATAGCCCAAATCATACGCACAGTCAAATCTCCAGTTTGTTAATCCTTTCCTAAGATAACTCTTCATAACAGAAGAATCCTCTCTAAAAAGATAGTTTTTAAGCTCTGCACTTTCTAAATTCAACTCAGGAAGATTTTCAACATTCGCCCAATTTTTACCGGTATAAAAATCAATGTTTTCTTTCATGCTGTTAAAACGGCTGGTATGGTTCAGTGCTATATCCATGTATAGCTCTATACTGTTTTCTTTGAGAAGACTTTTTAGCTCCAGAAGATCATTTTCGGTTCCTGCTTTTTCATCAATACCAAAAAAATCAAGTGTATCGTACCGGTGATTTGTATTTGCTTTGAACACGGGAGTAATATAGATAAAATCTACTGACAATTTTTTCAGATACTCAATCTTCTTACTGATTCCTTTGAGATTTCCTCCGTAAAAATCATATTCTTGCTTATCGTATGCTTTAACAGGTATGTTCCATGGTATAAACGTATACCCCTTGTTATTAAAATTATAGAATCTATCGACAAAAATTTCATAGCCTACTTTACCTTTCAAGATTTCACAGCTCCTTTTGTAAGTCCGTTTGTAATATTTTTCTGAAGTAGAAGGAATAAAATTATTATAGGCAACGATCCAAGTACTGCTGCTGCACAGAAAACTGTCCAGTTTACAGAATAATTCGACGCAAGGAAACCTTTTATACCAACTCCTACAGGATACTTTGAAGGATCAAAAAGCAGAATAACCGAAAACATATATTCATTGTAAACGCCTATAAAAGTCATTATAAACTGTGTGGCAAGAATTGGCATCATAAGAGGAAAAAGTACCTTCCAGAAAGTCTGCCAGTAATTTGCACCGTCTATATATGCCGCTTCATCAATCTCGGTGGGTATAGAGTTCAAGTAGTTCCTTATAATCCATGTGCCAAAAGCCGCGTTTCCCAATCCCATAATAAGGATTATACCGGTAAGCGTATTAAGCAGGCCTGCTATCTGAAGCATTTTGAAATACGCAACCATAGCAACAGATGTTGGAAACATCTGAAGTACCATGAGGAAAAGTATTCCATACTTCCTTCCGGGAAATCTGAGCCTGCTGAAAGCATATCCGCCAAACATGGTTACAACTACCGTCAATAATGCCGAGAATCCTCCAAGAATAGTCGAGTTCTTAACCCATAGCAAAAACTTAGAGTTGTTTATTAGAGAACTATAATTATCCAGAGTGAACTGTTTTGGAAATACGGAGCCTGAATAAAATGAAGAGCCCGGCTTGAAGGAAGTAAGCACAACATAGTAAAAAGGAAAAAGAATAACAACTACCAGCAGAATAGCCAACATTCTTACAAACCAAATATTTTTCTTTTTTAATCTGTTCATTAGAACTCCTCCTTAAGCCCCTTAAGGCAGAGGGTGGTAAAGACTATTATCAATACGGTTATAAAAAAAGTGATAACTCCGTATGCTGCTGTAAGACCATATTGTTGAAGCTCTCGCATTATATTAAAAGTATATGAAACCAAAATATCAGTAGATCCAAAATAATCTCCGAGGGAATTTCTAGGTCCGCCACGTGTAAGCAAAAATATAAGGTTGAAATTATTGAATTGGAATGCAAACTGCGTTATAATTAAGGGTGAAAGGGTCTTGTTAAGCAAAGGAAGGGTGATTTTTCGAAATTTATATACTTTTCCTGCCCCATCAATTTCAGCTGCTTCATACAAATCAGTCGGAATACTCTGAAGCGCCGCATACGTAATAGTCATAAAATAAGGAAATGAAATCCATGCATTAACAATAATTACCCAAAATCTTGACCAAAAGACCGAATTAAACCATGAAACTGCTTCGATTCCGAACATACCAAGAAATTGATTAAGTACCCCTTCCGTTCCAAGCATGCCATGCCACATCTGAATTGCTATTACCCCCGGAAGCGCCCATGGAATAATAAGTAGTCCACGATAAATATTTCTTTCCGGAAGATTTGGATTATTGAGAAATATAGCAATAAACATACCTATAAAGTAATTTAATAAAGTACTGAGTACCATCCAGGCTATTGTCCACAGCAGTACAGGAAAAAACGGACTATTTTGAGTAAGATTGAAAATTTTCTTGTAATTTTCAACACCAATGAAATCATATTCAAAGTAATGATTAAGACCGTAGTTTGTAAAAGAAATAAAAATATTGTATAGCGAAGGAATAACTGTTGATACTGTAATTGCAAATACAGTTGGAAAAAGAAATAAAGAAGCTGCTTTAAGCTGTTTTTTCGGATATATTGCTTTTTTTTGTAGGCTAATTTTCTTTGAAAAGGCTCTGTAAGTCATTAGGGCGACCTCCTTACTGACTTATGGAAAGGGGGGTCAGGCAAATTGCCTGACCTTTTATTCCTGCATCATTTTAAGTTTATTATGGAGAACCTCCACAAGCTCGTCAAGCGTCTTCTGTATATCCTGCTTACCTGAGTACATCAAAGGAAGAGAATCTTTCCATGCTGTCCATACAACGCTCATCTCTGGAATATTTGGCATCGGTTCTCCGTATACTGCCTGCTGTGACCATCCCGAAATAAGTGGATTTTTCTTTATTTCCTGAGAATCAATAACGCTTTTTCTTGCTACAACTCTATTGGTGTCTAATGCAAATTTGAGCATGTTATCGTGTGAGGTAATAAATCTTGCGAACTTTAAAGCATCAGCTTGATTCTTGCTGTAATTATTAAAAGCTATCATCTGCACTCCCATAAAAGGCTTTGGCATTTCACCATTGGGAAGTTCCGGGATAGGAACTACACCGCAGTCTATACCCATTTTCGAAGCTCCGGGAATTACCCACGGTCCGTTGATCTGAAATGCAGCTTTACCTTCTTCAAAAGCACCTGTAGAAAACGAATGCATTGAAGACGAATCCATAAGAACCTTTGAAAGTATTCCCCTATCGAAAAGCTCTTTTAAAAAGGCAATAGCCTGGTATGCACCCTTATTATTCATTCCTATATCCTGTATATTGTATTGATTATTCTCCCATTTAAATATGTATCCGCCAAAGCCTCTTAAAATACAGTACATATGGTATGCTTCTCCGGCAGGAAATACTATTCCATTTATTCCCTGTGATTTGAGTTTTTCCGATATTTGTATGATTTCATTCCAGTCCTTGGGAGGCTGACTGACATACTTTTTATTGTAAACCAGTCCGACACTCTCTACAGTATAAGGCAAACCATAAGCTTTTCCGTCATATCTGACAGCCATTAAAGATGACTCAGTAAAATTTTTGAGATCTTCTGACAAAATTGTGTCCACAGGCTTGAGAATGTTCTGTTTAACCCATTTTCCTATGCTGTCATGCGGAACTGTCACCAGGAGATCTGGTCCGACCCCAGCCGGAGCTGATACTCGTAACTTAGAATCGAGGTCTGTTAAATCAGTTATAGGAATCCATTTTATTTTGATACCTGTTTCTTTTTCAAACATCTTTCCCATAGCTTCAAAGTTTTTATATTCCACTGTGCTTTCCCCATAACACGTCCATACGTTCAGTTCTTTTGAAAACCCCAATAAAGAAAAAATCAAGACAAAGACTACAAGGTACTTTTTCATGTTTTCTCATCCCCTTTAATTTGAAGTTCGTTCAACATATCTCGGAGAAAGTACAATATTTTCGATATTTGCCGCACCTTTTATCTTTTCTACTACTTTTTCTGCAGCAATTTCCCCCAACTCCGATATAGGCTGACTTATTGTTGTTAATCCAATTTTCTGAGAAAAAGAAAGGTCATCATATCCTATTATGTGAAAGTCTTTTCCAGCATATAATCCATTTGTTCTGCATCCTTCAATGAATCCCCATGCCACAAGATCTGAAACGGAAAATACACTAAACTTTTTTTCAGTTCTTGAAATCCTTGCTCCGAAATCAAAGGCTTGATTCCAGTCAAGAACAATGTTTTTAAACTCTATCTCCTTACTTTCTATACCTCTTTCTCTTATAGCATCTTCAAACCCTCTTTTCCTTTCGCTGAAAACTCCGCTCGAAAAAGCATCATCAGGCTCATATCCTCCTATTAGAAATAATTTCCCATTTTTTTCAAGACTGATATGCTTTCCGGCAAGATGTCCCCCAAGGTAATTGTCTATGATGACAGAGTTTGAGCTTTCCCCATGAGAATCTACTATAAGATAAGGTTTACGTGTAGGAACCCTTCCATCCCTAAAAAGATTTTTTGGTGAAAGAGAAGCTAAAATAAGCGCATCGGTGTGGAAAAGAAAGTTTGACTCACTTGAAAATCTTGCCAGTCTGTCGCGCGAAAGTAATGGAAAAACAACACTATCATAATTGCTTTTTCTAAGTACATCATCCAGCGATTTAAGAAAAATTTTCTGAAATTCAAATCCTACAGTCGGCACAACTATACTTACCAAGTTGGTTTTGCCGCTTGAAAGTGTCCGCGCATGTATATTAGGCTCATAATTAAGTTTTTTAACAGCATCCAATACCTTTTTCCTGTTATTTTCTTTTATACCGTCCTGATTGTTAATAACTTTAGAAACAGTACCCACACTTACTCCTGCAAGTTTGGCAACCTCTTTTATGGTTGTCATCATCTTCACCTCCATAATGAATCGGTTCATAATGAATCGGTTCATTTTATATAATACCTTGCTGTAAAAAATAAATCAAAGACAAAAAAAGGAAAATAAACTCTATTAACTATTAAAATCATTTCTTTTTATGATTATTCTTGAAATTAAAAAGAAAAACATAATTATACAATGCCTTCTTGTACTTTAAGGTTGACAAAACAGAGCAATTAAAGCAAAATCTTTATCTGAACTATATGCTAAAATATAGTATAACCTTATATAACAAAAGGGGGATGACTATGCTTGAAATACCAGAGGCCATGACCTTAAGCAATCAGATCAGAGAAAAACTCCTGGGGAAAAAAATACTCTCGGCAAAAGCAAATAGCAGTGTGCATAAATTTACATGGTACTACAACAATGATCCTGAAAAGTACTCTTTGGTTCTTAAAGGTAAAATAATAACAGATGCGTTATCCTTTGGCGGAATGCTGGAAGTGCGATTAAATGGGGCAAAACTTTTATTTACAGACGGAGTTTCACTGAAATATCTTGGAAATGACGAGAAACATCCTCTAAAACATCAGCTTCTGATTGAGTTTGAAGATAAAAGTGCTCTAACCGCAACAGTACAGATGTATGGGGGAGTATGGTGCTTTAACGACGAAGATGTTTTTGATAACCCTTACTACGCTACAGCGAAGGAAAAACCTTCAGTTTTCTCAGATAGCTTTAACCAAGAGTATTTCATGAATATTATTAATATGCCTCTGGCTGAAAAACTTAGCCTAAAAGCACTTTTGGCAACAGAACAGCGTATACCAGGACTTGGAAACGGTGTTTTACAGGACATACTGTGGACAGCACGAATCAATCCGCGTAAAAAGGTATGCATGCTTGAATCTGATGAGAAAAAGAAGATTTTTTCATCAATAAAATCCGTTTTAAAGAATATGTACGATCTAGGTGGAAGAGATACTGAAAAAGACCTATATGGCAATAACGGCGGATATAAAACCATTCTCAGTAAAAATACAGCATCATCACCATGTCCGGTATGTGGACAGACCATAATAAAAGAAAATTTCCTTGGCGGAAGCATTTACTACTGCCCAAAATGTCAGCCAAAATAGAAGAGAATAGCACCAGGAGGTGGTATGATGATTAAAAATGATGAACTACAACTTAAAAATATAGGTATTATATTTAATTCAAATGGGTTAACAGCAGTTTTTTTAAAAAAAGAGTATATCCCGGCTCTTTTACATCTTGAGCTTTTCAGTCACTGTATAATTTTTTCAGACAGCCAACAACAAGATAAATACAATTTATTTAAAAGCAGTATCAGCTCAGAGGTATGCAGAATAGTAAAGATTGATGGAAAAAGAGGGATTATCTATCTTGACCGGATAGCAGCAGCAGATCAGTCACCGGTATGGGATGTAAAACCTTACTTTCCCTGTGAAGATCGCGTCCAATCTCCAACAGATCCTTTTTCAAGCTTTGGAACCTTCAGAGCGGAAAACAACTGCGAGCCTCAAGAAAAGGACATCAGTGAAATTAACAATATTGAAAGAACTGTCAGAAAAAAGGGAACAATTATAAATTTTCAAGGAGAGTATTTTATTCAATTTGATAATAAATGCTTTTTTGAGTATGAGAAAATAAATCAGTTTTCGCATATAAAAATATTGTGGTGGTTTGATAGATTTGACAAGCCGGAGTACAGAAAAGTTATACAGTGCAACCCTCCATATGAGAATGCACCAAAAACCGGTATTTTTGCAAGTCGTTCGCCCGTTAGACCAAACCCTATCGCTATGACCACAGCAAAAGTGTTAAGAACAGATCCGGAAAAAAATAGAGTATATATAAACTATATCGATTGTTTTGAGAAAAGTACAGTTGTTGAAGTTCTTCCTTACATTGCAGTATACGACAGAATTGAAGCTTTCACTCTACCGCAGTGGCTGGAACACTGGCCCCAGTGGTTGGATGAAGGAGCTACCAGCAGCATCCCTGATAAAAGCGAAATGGAACCTTCATTAAAAGACCGGATCAAAAAATACATAAAGGCTGATTCTGTCTGTTACTCACAGGAAAAAAGATACGATAGCTTTTCCGACGGGGTTTTCCGCGATGAAGGCTACATAACTATTAAAGGTGCGAAACAAAATAACCTTAAAAACATAACGGTAAAGATACCAAAAAATAAAATTACACTTATAACCGGAGTGAGCGGAAGCGGAAAATCAAGTCTCGCATTTGACACTCTTTATGCAGAAAGTCAGCGTAGATTTATGGATAGTATTTCAACCTCCGGTAAAATGGCGTTCGAACAGTTTGAAAAACCGGATGTTGAGCAAATAACTAATCTCCCTCCGGCTATAGCCATAGAACAGAAAACTCTTGGAAGAAATCCAAGATCAACTGTCGGAACCATAACTGACATATACGATTATCTTAAACTTCTTTATGCACGAGTTGGAACAAGACACTGCCCTCAGTGTGGAAAACCCTTTACCCAAATGACTGAGAACCAGATAATAAATACGCTACTTTCTATCCAGCCTCATAATCATATTACTATAAGTCCATTTGGTCATAATGATGATCAAAAACATTTTATCTTTTCCGAGCAAAAAGACCGGCTTTTTGAAGACGATCTGGCTAAATGCGTATCTCTGATGCTGAAAAAAGGAAAGGGAGCATTAAGGGTATTAATAAATGAAGAAGATTTTCTCTTTCAGACCACCTCAATATGTTATCACTGTGAAAAAATATTCTTTGAGCTTACTCCGGCAGACTTCAGTTTTAACAATCCGCAAAGTATGTGTCCTGTATGCAAAGGATTGGGAGTAATTCTGCAGGTCGACCCGGAACTGATAGTAAGTGATCCCTCAAAATCATTGTTGGATGGTGCTTCAAATTGGTGGGGCAATCTCCGCAAACACAGAAGCAAACCAAATGCCAACTGGATGAAAGGCGAGGTTCTCGCTCTTGCCGAACAGATGAATGTTGATTTGGAACTTCCATGGAAAGAGCTTCCACAGGAATTTAAAACTCAAGCACTTTATGGGTCTAAGGGAAAAGAGGTACGGTTTGTTTATGAAAATTCAAACGGTAGGAAAGGCGAAATCATAAGACCTGTTGAAGGAGCCTGCAACATTATAAATAGATTATTCAGGGAAAACAACGGCGAAACCGCACAAAGACTTGTTTCCGCCTTTATGAATGAAAAGGAATGTACCACATGTCATGGAGAGAGGCTTTCTCCACAAGGACGGATGGTGGTTCTTGCCGGAAAAAGATTTCCACAGGCAACATCAATGAAAATTAGCGAGCTGCTAAAGTGGCTCCTCGAACTTCAAATAAAGCTTGATCCATCGGAACTAGAAATAGCACAGACACTTTTGAATGAAATGACTAAAAAACTTAAGAGCCTTAGCAATGTGGGCGTTTCGTACCTTTCACTTGATAGAGCCGTGCCAACCCTATCGCCTGGCGAAGCACAGAGAATCCGTCTTGCATCTCAGCTTGGCAACGGTCTTTCCAATCTTCTTTATATACTGGATGAGCCTTCAATGGGACTTCATGCTAAAGACCATAAGTACCTCATACAGTCAATAAAAGAGTTGCGCGATAATGGCAATACTGTTGTCATGGTAGAACATAACACCCAAATGATCCTTAATGCTGATTATATAATAGATATGGGTCCGGGGGCCGGTGAACACGGAGGATACGTGATAGCTCAGGGAAATCTTTCGCAGTTAGAGGAAAACTGCACTTCTCTTACAGCAAAAGCACTTAAGGAAATAGAAAATGAACCCCGATCATGTTCAAATCGTAGAATACCTTATGGATGGCTTAAAATAATAGGTGCAACCCATAACAACCTTAAAAACATTGATGTTGAAATTCCTTTGGGACTTATTACATGTGTAACGGGTGTAAGCGGATCAGGAAAAAGCAGTCTTATATCAAAAACACTTTTCCCAATGCTGAACAACCATTTCAATGCTTCACAGGACACGGCGGGATCTTGTCAAAATATACTCGGAATTGAAAACATTGACAATGTCCTAAACATTTCGCAACAGCCAATAGGCAGAACTCCGCGTTCCAATCCTGCAACATATACCGGTCTGCTTGATGAGATACGTGAACTTTTCGCTGCTATACCTGCTGCAAAAAAATTAGGCTATAGATCAAATAAATTCAGCTTCAACAGTAAAGAGGGACAGTGCCCGGAATGCTCAGGCGAAGGCCGTAAATGTATTGAGATGAACTTTATGCCTGACGTATGGATTCAATGTCCTCAATGCAAAGGTAAGAGATTTAATCAACAGGTGCTTGAAATCTTTTACAATGGCAAAAACATTGCTGATATTCTGGAAATGACTGTAGAAGAAGCATTAACTTTCTTTAGTACCCAGAAAAAAATCTCCAGAATTCTTACAACCATGTATAATGTAGGATTGGGATATATAAAACTTGGACAAAGTGCTTTAACACTTTCCGGTGGCGAGGCCCAGAGAATAAAACTATCAAAAGAGCTTAGCCGTGAAACATCCAGCCGTTGTCTGTATATCTTAGATGAACCTACGACAGGCCTTCACTATGAAGATATTAAAAAACTTTTAAAAATACTTTCAGATATATCGGATGCCGGCAATACAGTACTAGTGATAGAACACAACCCTCAGGTAATAAAAAATGCCGATTGGATTATAGATTTAGGACCGGAAGGCGGAGACAACGGAGGATTCCTCATTTTTCAGGGAACAGTTTCAAAGATTTTGGAATGTGAAAAAAGTTTTACTGGACAAGTACTCAAAACCATTATAAAAAACAGATAGATATCAAAAAGTACCCTGTGGATTGAATTGTTCCAGCCACAGGGTACTTTAAAATTACTGTTTTATGTCGTTTTTTTTAGTCTGGCAAGCATCATTGATACTATAAAAAATCCAAAAAGCATTACTACTATTGCCGGTCCGGGAGGAATATTCATAAAGTATGAAATAAAAACACCGAATAATGCTCCCAAAAATCCTATGAAACAAGATAATACTATCATCTGATTAAGCGTCGTGGCCCACATCTTGGCAATTATGCCAGGAGTAAGTAAAAGCGCCGTTACGAGTATAATCCCTATAATTTTTACCGAAGTAACCACAACAAGAGATACTGTAAGCAAAAATATATAGTCTATAAAGTCCACAGGAACCCCATATATTTTTGCCATTCTTTGATTGAATGCATAGTATTTAAGCTCTTTATTGAAAAAAACAGTACTCATAAGTATTATTGCAAAAACAACAAGAAGAAGTACAATATCGTTAAAAGTAACCATAAGAATATCCCCGAAAAGGTATCCGGATATTTCTGGTGTATAGCCGGTCTTAAGCGAAATGAATATTATTCCCAGAGCCATCGAAAGAGAAAGCATAACTCCTATAATACTGTTTTCATTAATACTCTTTTTTTTACTTATAATAAATATGGCACTGGCAAATATGATAGCAGTTATTATCGAAACAAGGTTCAGATTCCAGCCCATAAGCAAGGCCAAGGCTATTCCACCGAAAGCTGTATGTCCTGCACCATCGCCTATAAACTCCATTTTTTTCAAAACAATAAAGTTGGAAAGTATCGCACAGCTTACTCCCGAAAGCAAGGATGCTGCAAGAGCATACTGCATAAACTGATAACTTAGTATTTCAATCATTCCTGCTCACCACTTTCAAAGGATTGTCTATATGCACAAGCATTTCAAGGCTCTCGGCATATATATCTTTAAGATCCTGTGAAGACATCTCTGCAGTATTTTTATGGCAGTGAAGCGTCCTGTTAAGACACATAACTTTGGTGGTTTCTTTAAACACCATAGAAAGATCATGACTCACAAGTATCACAGTCACTTTTTCCTGCTGGTTAAGTTTTTTCAACAGACCGTAAAATAATATCTGTCCGTTCTTATCAACCCCGGCTTCCGGTTCATCCAGAATAAGAATATCCGGTTTTGATACAAGAGCACGTGCAAGCAGGAGTCTCTGATACTCTCCACCGGAAAGTCTTCCTGCTTTTCTGTCTTTCAGATGATCTATTCCCAAAATTTTCAATACTTCCATAACTTTTTTCACATGCTCTGCGGTATAGCGCCTAAGAAAACCTACTTCTTTATACATACCCATCAGTGCTACTTCTTTAACGGTTATGGGAAAGCTTCTGTCTATTTCATCGTATTGTGGAACATATCCTATTTTCCCGTTTATTTTTATTTCTCCGGTATAATCTTTTATTTCATTAAGGATTACTTTTATAAGTGTAGATTTTCCTGCACCATTAGGTCCTATTATTCCCACAAAATCACCGGTATGAATTTCAAAGTCTATATTTTGTAGGATAACATGATTTTCAATTTTATAGTTGAGATTGTTTACACAGATTGCTGTTTTTTTATCCATTTTTTTTGCTCCTGTTTTTGCAGTCTTTACATATGCCCTCAAAATAAAGCGTATGGTCCAGGATCTCAAACTCAAGCTGTTGCATGATATACTCTGATAGCTTCTCTTCAAAACACATATCAAACCTGCTGAAAGATTTACATTTCACACAGTATATATAATGAAAATGCCCGTTCCCATAGTAATAATAAGTAACCTTGTCCGAAAAAACCATTGTTTTTAGAATATTTTCGGATGTAAAAAAATTAAGATTCCTGTATATAGTTGAAAGATCGTAATTGAAGCCCAGCAGGCCGTTAAGCTTTTCAGCACTCAACGGCTCATCTGAGTTTTTAAAAATACTTAGTATTTCACGTCTTGCTCGGGTTAATTTTATTTTATCACCTACTTCAATTTCATAATTTGATCAAAATTATACTGATACAGGTCTGTTATGGTTTTCATGGACGAGTTACCCAAGGGATCAAGCATTCCTATCTTAAGTCCGGCAGAAGCTGCTATTGCTTTGGCAGCCCTATCGCTTAGTTGAGGCTCTATGAAAATCACATTTGCATTTTCTACCTTAGCCTTATCGATTATATCCTTCATCTGTGAAGGAGTAGGATCTATTCCAGGAGAAAGCTGAACTACACCTGCAATTTTAAAACCATATCTTTGAGCAAAGTATGGAAAAGAGTTATGGAATGTAAAAAAAGATATGTTTAATTCTTTTGAACTAGAAAGAAACTGCTGATCCTGTGCTTTAACTTTCTGAATAAGTTTCTGCGCATTCGCTTCATAAAGAGTTTTGGACTTAGGATTTACCTTTGAAAGCTCAGCAGTAATTGCGGGTATCATATAATTATACATCAAATAAGGACTGGTCCAAACATGAGGATTTACTCCAGAATGAACATGACCATTTTCCTTGTGGTCTTCGCTTTCTTCATCATGATCTTCCTCTTCTTCAACAGACAGCTCATCCTGTTTGATACTTTGAGCCACATATAAAACCGGTATCTTCTTCTGTTGCAAAGAAACAAGGACTTTTTCAATGAAAACCTCCACATCAAGCCCGTTTACAATCAAAATATCTGATTCATAAAGGTTCTTCATGTTCTCAACGGTCAGAGCATAGGTGTGAGGGCTTTTGCCCTGCGGTATGATAAGATTTACATTATCGTTTTGACCTGCAATCTCTCTGACAGCAAGGTAATATGGGTAAATAGATACGGATATGTTTATGGAAAAAACTGAAAGTACTGTTGTTAATACCATAAAAAGAATCCAGAATTTTTTCATGTTCTCCTCCTTATGAAAACAATTTGCAAATGCAATTGATTTGCAAAAAGTATATTATCAGACTAAAGTAACTTTAAAATGAAGCAAAAGTTTCAAATCAGCTTATGTTCAAAGACAAATTTTTCTTATTGTAGTATAATATCCTTACATATCATAAATTCGGGAGGGATTATTTTGAAAAAAAACGTTTTGAAATCCATAACTGTATTTATTTTTATTACTCTTTTTTCAACAGTAATTTTCGCTGCTGGAACTCAAGGTTTTTCCGGAAATGTAGCCGAGATAGACAAGTACGGGAATGTACGACTTGACGTGACGGAAGAAGCTGTAAAGCTTTCTGGAGTGGAGGTAGGAGACATTCTTGAAGTCAAGTTTAACGATAAAACTCTTATCCTTCCTTTTGCTACGGCATACGGAGATGTCGATAGATCATCCGCTCTTTTACGATTAAATAAAGGATTTGTTCAGATGGCTATTAACTACGGTAACTTTGCAACATTTTTCTCAGTTGCACTAAACAATACCGTAACCGTTTCTGTTCTTGAAAAGGGAACTTATAAGGCTCAAATTGAATTAAGAAAACTTGTAAAATCGGAGGAACGCAAGGACTATCCATCAGATCAGGCTTTTGCGAATTTCAGAGAAATTTCTTTAGGATGGATAAAACCCGGTATTCTTTTCAGGACATCACATCCATCGGTAGCAGATTCAAGATCGTCCTACGTTGCTGCTTTTGTAGAGGAATATCAGATACAAACCATAATCAATCTTGCTGACACACAGGCTGAACTGCAGGAAAACCTTAAAAATTCAAAGTACTATGAAGATCTCTATAATAAAGGGTCTGTAATAGCTCTTGGAATGGGAGTAGACCTTCTTTCAAAAGACTTTGCGGCAAAATTAAAAACTGCCTTTGAGTTTATGATAGAACACAGAGGTCCTTACGCCATACATTGTCTTGAAGGCAAAGACAGAGCCGGAATAGTATCAGCAATACTTGAAGGACTCATGGGGGCAACCGTTGATGAAATCGTTAACGATTATATGATAACCTATGAAAACTACTACTCCATGGTAAAAGGAACCGAAAGATACGACCTCATAGCAAAGATCATGACTGACCAGCTGAAAGAGATGAACAGCAACAAACCGGTAACTGATCTTAATTTGAGATCCGTAATGTTTCTGTACCTAAAGAACACTGTAGGACTTTCAGATGAACAGATAGCACTTCTCAGAACAAGAATTTCAGAGTAACTTATCTTATTAGCTGCCTGCGTAATTACGTAGGCAGTTTTTTTATTAAAAATCACATTATTATGTTAAATCCTTCAATATATATGTGATAATTATTTTTTTCGTCAGGAAAAGCTAATTTTAAGATATTTTCGTAAATAAATGCATTTAAAATCAAAAAAGTCTTTTTTAAATTGTGCGTTTTATAACAAATCAGTAAATAATTAAAGGGTTAAGAAACAAAACTATGAATTCCCAGCGTAAAACTTAACCATAAAATAATTTTTCAGTGTATTTTTTTCAGAAATAAGTGGTAGAATTGTGTTGAAAATAAAAAAGTGAAATAAAACACTTTTATACTTTTACTATGAAGTGAAAATAATAACTTCATTTTTATAAAACTTATATTTTCTAGCTTCTATAAGTACCTGAAAAAAAATTACAGTATAAGTGGCAAGGAAAAATTGAAAAAAAGTATAATCCAAGTGATAAAAAGAACTTAAAAACGGGAGATGATTCTAATGGCATTGATGACACCTGAGCAGTATGTTGAGAGTTTGAGAAAGCTTAATCTGAAGGTTTACCTTTTCGGAGAGTTGATAGAAAATCCTGTAGATCATCCGATAATAAGACCTTCGCTAAACTCTGTGGCAAAAACATACGAGCTGGCCCAGATGGATGAGTACAAAGAGCTTATGACGGCAAAGTCCAATCTTACCGGTGAAACTGTCAACAGATTCTGTCATCTTCACCAGAGCACTGAAGATCTCAAGAATAAAGTAAAAATGCAAAGACTTTTGGGTCAGAAAACAGCTGCCTGTTTTCAGAGATGCGTTGGAATGGATGCTTTTAATGCACTTTACTCAACAACATATGAAACTGATGAAAAATACGGTACTACTTATCATAAAAATTTTATTGAGTATATGAAGTATGTACAGACAAACGATCTGACCGTCGATGGAGCAATGACAGACCCTAAAGGCGACAGGGGACTTGCACCTTCAGAACAGCAGGATCCGGATCTTTACCTGCGAATTGTTGAAAGAAGGAAGGACGGTATTATTGTCAGAGGAGCAAAAGCTCATCAGACAGGTGCGGTTAATTCTCATGAACACCTTATAATGCCTACATGTTCTATGAGAGAAGAGGATAAAGACTACGCTGTGGCTTTTTCTGTTCCAAGCGATGCACCAGGTGTATTTATGATTTATGGAAGACAATCTTGCGACACCAGAAAGCTTGAAAATTCTTCTATTGACGTTGGAAACAGCACTTATGGCGGTCATGAGGCATTGGTAGTATTTGACGATGTTTTTGTACCTAATGACAGGATTTTCTTATGCGGTGAGTATGATTTTGCCGGAATGCTTGTGGAAAGATTCGCTGGTTACCATAGACAGTCCTACGGAGGATGTAAGGTTGGAGTTGGAGACGTTCTGATAGGAGCAGCGGCACTCGCAGCAGATTATAACGGTGTCCCAAAGGCAAGTCATATAAAAGATAAACTGATCGAGATGATTCATCTTAATGAAACACTTTACAGTTGTGGTATCGCCTGTTCAACAGAAGGGAAGAAAACTAAAGCCGGAAATTACCAGATAGATCTTCTGCTGGCCAATATCTGTAAGCAGAACGTTACCAGACTGCCGTATGAGATTGCCAGACTTGCAGAGGACATAGCAGGCGGTCTTATGGTTACAATGCCTTCTGAAAAAGATCTTAACAGTCCTGAAATAGGAAAATATGTGGAAAAGTACCTTAAAGGCAGCTCGAAAGTATCTACAAAAAACAGAATGCGAGTACTTCGCCTTATCGAAAATATGACACTTGGAACAGCAGCAGTAGGTTACAGGACAGAATCAATGCACGGTGCAGGTTCACCTCAGGCACAGAGGATCATGATATCAAGACAGGCAGATCTAGAGCAGAAGAAGAATCTTGCGAAAGTAATAGCAAAAGTAGACGAATCCGAAAATAAAAAATGAAGTGACTTTTATGAGCAGCCCAACTTTCGATTTAGTAAAAGAAATAATCGACATTAAGATAAAACCTCTAGTACAAGAGCATGGCGGAGGAATTGAACTCAAAAGTGTTCAGGGCGGTACCGTTTATATCAAGCTACTGGGAGCTTGTAGGAACTGCCCTTCCGCCCAGCTTACCGTTGAAAACCACATCAAAAGAATACTGATACAGCACTTTCCCAATATAGAAAAAGTTGCTGTAACGGATAACATAAGCAGCGATCTTATGGATATGGCTAGGAAAATTCTATCTCATGCATAATACTTTTTGATAAGGAGCGGCTAAAGTATGGATCTTAAACAGTTATACAAGGAAAAAACAGTATCGGCTGAGGAAGCTGCTTTTAAAATACCTTCCGGTTCAAGAGTTGTTCTTGCGCATGCAGCAGGAGTTCCAACTGCAGTAATCAACAGTATGACAGCCAACAAAAGCAGATACAAGGATGTCGAAATAGTCCATCTTTTATGTCTTAATGATGCTCCCTATACGAGCAGCGACTGTGAAGGACATTTCAGACACAATGCACTTTTCGTTGGTGGAAATACCAGAAATGCTGTTTCAAAAAACAAAGCAGATTATACGCCATGCTTTTTTTATGAGATTCCAAAACTTTTTTCAAGCGGCAAAATGCCTGTTGATGTTGCCATAATAAACGTAAGCAGACCGGACAAGTATGGTTATTGCAGTTATGGGGTGTCTTGCGATTATACTAAACCAGCTGCTGAAAACGCAAGAATAGTAATTGCTGAAGTAAACGATAAAATGCCTACAGTAATGGGAGATAACTTTATCCATATAAGCAATATAGATTATATAGTAGAAACCTCAAAAGAGCCTGCTGTTCTGGAACCGGCAGAGATAGGACAGACAGAAAAAGCAATCGGTGAGAACTGCGCTGCTCTTATAGAAGATGGTTCAACATTACAGTTAGGAATAGGAGCCATTCCTGATGCAGTACTGCTTTTTCTGAAAAACAAAAGGGATCTAGGCATACACAGCGAAATGGTTTCCGACGGAGTATTAGAACTGGTTGAGGCAGGCGTTATAACAAACAAAAATAAAACTATTCATAAAGGTAAGATGATTGCAACTTTTCTCATGGGTAGCAAGAGACTTTACGATTTTGTCGATAAAAATCCGATGATTGAACTTTATCCTGTTGATTATGTAAATAATCCATTGGTGATAATGCAAAACAGAAAGATGGTCTCAATAAACTCGTGTCTTCAGGTAGACCTTATGGGACAGATCGCATCTGAGAGCATAGGACTCAAACAGTTCAGCGGAGTAGGCGGACAGGTGGATTATGTAAGAGGAGCAAGCATGTCAGAAGATGGAAAGTCAATAATTGCCATGCCGTCTACTGCATGTGACGGAAAGGTATCAAGAATTGTACCTTTTCTTTCACAGGGAAGTGCCGTTACAACTTCAAGAAACGATGTGCATTATGTTGTAACTGAATACGGAGTTGCTGATCTATGGGGAAAGACTCTCAGAAAACGTGCTGAAGCCTTAATAGAGATAGCTCACCCATATTTCAGACAAAGTCTGACAGAAGAATACGAAAAAAGATTTTCATAAAAAGGGATGATAGCATGGAGCTTTTCAAGCTAGGCAGCAAGATCTTTAAATACGACACATTCAATGACTTTGTGCATGAATTTAAAATAGAAAGTACTGATCTCATAATAACCAATCAGTTCATATATGATCCGATTATAAAGGAGTCAGACGCAAAGTGTAATGTAATATTTCAAGAAAGATACGGAAATGGTGAACCTTCAGATGAAATGATGAACGGTATTCTGAACGAAGCAAAAAAATATGATTTTAAAAGAATAATTGCTATCGGCGGAGGTACTGTTATAGATATCGCTAAGATCCTTGTTCTCAAAGATATTGTTGACGTAAAGGATGCTTTTGAAAGAAAAGTTCCTCTCCTAAAGGGAAAAACTCTTATAGCAGTTCCTACTACCTGCGGTACCGGAACCGAGGTTACAAATATTTCTATCGCCGAAATAAAATCAAAAAAAACTAAGATGGGGCTTGCAGTTCCTGAATTGTTTCCAGATGCGGCAGTTCTTATCCCTGAGTTTTTGAAAAATCTTCCTTATAAATTTTATATGTATAGCTCTATTGATGCTCTTATTCATGCGACCGAATCATATCTTTCACCAAAAGCAAATACATATACCAAGCTTTATGCTGTGAAAGCAATAGAAACCATACTTGATATCTATATTAATATGAAAAAGTTTGGCGAAGAGTACAGATTTGAAAGGCTTGAAGATATTCTGGTTGCAAGTAACTGCGCAGGAATAGCTTTTTCCAATACTGGAGTAGGAGCCGTGCATGCACTTTCTTATCCTATAGGGGGAAATTATCATGTCCCTCACGGACTTTCTAACTATCTTTTCTTTACAGAGATATTTAAGCTTTATGTAAAAAAGAATCCTTCAGGAACGATAAAGGAACTGAACAGAATACTTTCTGGTATTCTAGATTGTGATACTTTTGACGTATACGATAAACTTGAAATGCTTTTGGGAAAACTTTTGCAGAAAGAAAGGCTTTCTTCTTACGGAATGAAGGAACGCGAGGTTGAAGAGTTTGCAAAGAGTGTTATAGCCAATCAGCAAAGGCTTCTTGCTAACAACTATGTTCCTCTTTCCGATAAAGAGATAGAAAACATATACAGAATATTATTATAACGGAGGAAAATGAATATGTCTGAAATAGATGAACTGATTCAAAAGTCTAGAAAAGCACAAAAAGAGTTTGAAAGGTTCAGTCAGGAACAGGTTGACCTAGTGGTGAAGGAAATTGCAAAGACTGTTTACGATAATGCCGAGTTACTTGCAAAAATGGCTGTTGAAGAAACCAGAATGGGAGTTTATGAGCACAAGGTTTCTAAAAACAAAGGAAAGTCAAAAACCATATGGAATGATCTCAAAAATAAAAAATCTGTTGATATAATAAAAATTGATGAAGAAAAAAATATTGTTGAAATAGCTAAACCCATGGGAGTTGTAGGTTCCGTGACTCCTACCACGAACCCTACTGTTACGTGCATGTGTAACGCAATGTTTGCGCTTAAGGGGAGAAACTCCATAATAATCGCACCTCATCCAAGGGCAAAAATGACTTCTTTGAAAACAGTTGAACTTATTAATGAAGCACTCAAAAAATATAATTCTCCGGAAAATCTTATTCAGGTAATAAAGGATCCGAGTATTCAAAAAACTGAAGAGCTTATGAAAGTTGTTGATGTTGTCGTCGCTACAGGAGGAATGGGCGTTGTCAAGGCTGCATATTCCAGCGGTAAACCAGCATATGGGGTCGGAGCAGGAAATGTCCAGGTTATACTGGACAACGACATTGACTATGAGACAGCAGCAGAAAAAGTCATATCAGGAAGAGCTTTTGATAACGGCATAATCTGTTCCGGCGAGCAGAGTATAATAGTTGATGAGCATGACTATGAAAAAGTAGTGAAAGCTTTTGAAAGCAAAGGTGCCTTTTTTGTAAGAGATCAAAAAACCAAGGAACATGTCAGAAGTATGCTTTTTATTAATGGACAGATAAATAAAGATGTTGTGGGACAGTCTGTAAAAAAGATTGCTGAAATAGCAGGGCTGAATATTCCGGAAAATACCAAGGTAATCATAGTAGAAGCTGATGGTATAGGAAAAGAAGACGTCCTGTGTAAAGAAAAGATGTGCCCGGTTATGGTCAGCTTCAAGTATAAAACCTTTGATCAGGCACTAAAAATTGCAAAGACCAATCTTGAACTTGAAGGTTCGGGACATACTGCGGCCATTCATTCCAACAACAATTCAAATATCGAAAAAGCAGGGATATGTCTTCCAATTTCACGGCTTGTTGTAAATGCACCTTCTTCAACTACAGCAGGAGGTAGTTTAATGAACGGTTTTGCACCAACCACAACTCTTGGATGCGGTTCATGGGGAAACAACTCCATATCTGAGAACTTTACCTATAAGCATTTAATAAACATTTCACGTATAGGCTTTGTAAATACCAAAATACGTATTCCCACTGACGAAGAAATCTGGGCCTGAAAAAAGGAAAGACCTTTATGGTCTTTTCTTTTTTTATCGTGTATAATAGTTTTAACAATTGAATGGAGGCTGAGAAATGTTAAAACTCAAATATCTTTTTGATAATCCGGATCTTGCCCAGATGATTTCCAAAAACTGGGACTGCCTGTCAACTCCTGTTTTTTTCAGAATTTCGTCCAATGTAATATATACTGTCAAAAAAGATAGTAAAACTTTTTTCCTTAGATTTTCGCCACAAGCAGAAAAAAGTATAACCTCAGTTATTGCTGAGGTTGAGTTTCTTATGTACTTAAGCGAAAGAGGATTTAATGTCTGTAACCCTGTACCTTCAAAAAATCTCAAACTGGTAGAGGATGTTTATACCCCTTGGGGTAGCTACACAGCTGTACTTTTCCCATGTAGCCGCGGGGTACAGCTTAGCAAAGTAAAGCTGGATAATTATTCGGCTGAACTTATGGGAAAAACTCTGGGCAAGCTTCACAAACTGAGTTGTCAGTATGTTCCTAAGAAATTCAAAAGAAAAAATCATGATGCAATTTTAGATGAGGTTTCAGAACTCGCACAGAAATATGGTTTAGAAGACGTTTTAACCTCCGCCGTGATTATTCGAGACGAACTTGATACTTTGCCAAAAGACAGTAAAAATTATGGTCTAATACATTATGATTTTGAAACAGATAATCTTTTCATCGATTCAGAAAACCAAAATATATCGGTTATTGATTTTGATGACAGTCATTATAACTGGTATGTACTTGATATAGAAAGAGCTCTGAACAGTATTCTTGAACAAAGCGGCGATAAAGAGTTCAATGATCTCAAGTCTTCTTTTATTGCCGGTTATTCTTCAGAAAGATCTATTGATGAAAGGATACTTGAAAAATTACCGCTTTTAACTGCTTATGCAAATCTTTACGGTTACACAAGAATATACGATTCAGTATTTGAAAAATGGAATAATGAACCACAGTGGATTGGAGAGCTTAGAACTCACATAAACAGTCTATTAGACGAAAGGAAAAAAGTTTTCTTGGAGTATACCGCTAAAAAATAATTTAAGATCATGGAAATTTTTTTTAACAATAAAATGTTATCATTGTGATTGATTTATAAACTAAAAATTTAATACTTAACTTATTTAAAGAGAAAAAAACACAGTCCGGTTGGTAGTCCGGACACAGTAAAAACTGTTAGTAGCCTTCCGTATAACGGATGTCCATTCTCCAATTTTTTGTTTAGGAGGATGTATGGAAAAAGGCATAAGACTAACAGTTTTTTTTGAAGACCCTTTTTGGGTCGGAGTATTTGAAAAAGTTGAAGATCACCAGCTATATGTGTGCAAATATGTTTTTGGTGCAGAGCCAAAAGAGTATCAGGTTTATGAACTCATTTTAACCAAACTTAACTCTCTTTACTTCAGTAGAGGTATCTTTACAGAGTTTAAACCAGAAAAAGAAGTCAATCCCAAAAGGATGCAACGGCAGATAAGCAACAGCATAAAATCACGAGGCCCAGGTGAAAAAGCCTTTATGGCAATGAAATATGAGCATGAACTGCTTAAAAACGAACGTAGGAAAATTAAAAAAATTTTAGAAGAAACCGAGAATACAGAAAAGTTTGTTAAAAAGCAGCTCAGGAAAAAAGAAAAGCATCGTGGACACTGATTTTATAGAACCTTTATCATTATAAGACAAGGATTTTCTTCTCCCCATATCTCTTTTATCTCCTGCAATGGAAAAAAACCACATTTTTTATAAAACATCCTTGTTCTGGCATAGCATTCATAATCACAGGACTCACCTAGAGTCTTTACCATAAGGAATCTATATCCATTATTTTTGAGGAAAAGTTGAGCTTTTTCAATCAAAATGGTTCCTATACCTTTTCTGTGATATGGTTTTTCTATACCCATAACATATATTTCTGCAGTATATTCGTTGTTGCTTTTTATGGAGATAAATCCAACAGGCTTTTCATCCTCGTATGCTGCAAAAAAGACTGTTTCTTTTACTCCTGATACATAATCGTTTATAGCGGAGTCAATTCCAAACCATTGGGTTAGTTTTTTTAGGATATCTGCTGTGATAATTTGCTTATCCGCTGAAGTGATTTCAGAAATTTTTATCATATATTTTGTCCCTCCTTATTTATAAATTATAACATTATCCTTCAATTACCTTTTTCCGGACTTGACATGACCTTTGGATATATGTTATAATAAAAATACCTACTAGGGGTATAATAGTTAAATAAAATATTGGAGGAAAAATATGAGAGAAATAACCGATGCTACATTTGAAACTGAAGTTTTAAAAAGTGAGTTGCCTGTTCTGGTTGACTTCTGGGCAACCTGGTGTGGACCGTGCAGAATGATTGCACCTGTAGTACAGTCTTTATCAGAAAAGTATGAAGGCAAAGTCAAGTTTGTAAAGCTTGATGTAGATGCTAATCCTCAAAATCCCCAGCAGTACAGGGTGAACAGCATACCCACACTGATGATCTTCAAAAATGGACAGCCTGTAGATACATCCGTGGGATTCAAACCAGAATCTGTGATCGAAAAGATAATTCAGAAAAATTTATAGGCTATGGAAGAACTCTTTGATATTGCAATCATAGGCAGCGGTCCCGCAGGGCTTTCAGCGGCATTAAATGCAAAAATAAGAAATAAAAAAATATTATTTTTAGGAAAAAAAGAGTTGAGCGAAAAACTTTATAAAGCTCACACCATTAATAATTATCTCGGTTTTCCAAGTATATCAGGCCAAGACCTTAAAAATAGTTTCAAAAAACATATTGACTCTCTTGAAATAGAGATAATGGATATGTTTGCCGACACAGTTTACTCTATGGGAGATTATTTTTCCATATCTGTAAAAGAAAAAGTTTTTGATGCAAAAACGGTTATTGTTGCTGTTGGAATGGACTTTCCTAAAACTATCAAAGGTGAAAGAGAGTATCTCGGCAAAGGTGTCAGTTACTGCGCAACATGTGATGCAATGCTTTTTAGAAATAAAAAAGTGGCAGTAATAGCTTACGATAAGGAAGATGAAGCTGAAGCCCTTTATCTTTCCGAAATAGGATGTGAAGTTTATTATATTCCTATGTACAAGGAGACCCCAAAATTGTCAGATCGGATAAAGATTATTAATGAAAAACCTCTAGAAATATCTGGAAGTAATTTTTTATCCGCTCTTATAACCGATCAAAGAAGTATTGAAGTTTCGGGAGTTTTTGTTCTTAAACAGATGAAGCCGGTTCAGGATCTAATACCAGGAGTTGAAACTGCAGATGGACATATTGTTGTTGACAGAAGTATGCAAACATCTATTCCTGGCCTTTTTGCAGCAGGAGACTGTACAGGAAAACCTTATCAGTACATGAAAGCAGCCGGTGAGGGTCTTGTAGCTTCGCTCAGTGCTGTAGCTTATCTCGATAAACTTAATAAAAATAAAGTATAAAAACCAGCATCGTATATGGTGCTGGTTTTTATTTACGATATAGTCTTATTAGTGAAAAGAAAATATGTTGAAATGTCATATAAACAGAAATATAATTAGGTATCATAATAATATTTTATTTTTATTATTATGATACCTAATTACTTTTAGAGGTGATAATGGTGATGGACGGTATAGATCCTCATGCAAGAAAGCTTATGGAAGTATTTTCTGCAATTGAGAGATCAAAATGGAATGACAGTCCCGTTAAGGGGCTTGCTGCAAATGAGGCACATGTTCTTTTCTGTATTAAGCATAAAACAATTTTCCCTCAGGAAGGAATGAAAGTATCTGAAATAGGCAGATTGATGAAAGTAACCACGCCAACGATAACCCAGACTATCAACAATCTTTACAAAAAAGGACTGGTGCTAAGGATTCCAGATATACACGACAGAAGATCGGTCAGAATAAAATTGACCGACAAGGGAGAGGAGATAATAAAAAGAGTATCTGAACACATATGCATTACTTTTAACGGTCTTTCACAGCATCTTGGTTCTGAAGAGAGCGATAAACTCGCCGAACTTCTTCTCAAAGCCCACAACTATATAATAAACGTCAAAAAAATAGATATCTAAACGGGAGAGGATTATATTGCTTAAACTTTTTAAAAATCTCAAACCATATTCTCTATCAGTAATTTTAGTTTTCACACTGATATTTGTACAGGTTATGGCCGAACTTTATCTTCCCAACCTTATGTCTGATATTGTGGATAAAGGCATAGCAAAAGGCGATACATCTTATATCTTTAAAACCGGAGCTTTTATGCTCATAGTTGCAGCTATCGGAGTTGGGTGCATGATTGCGGCAAGCTTTCTTTCCTCACGTATTGCTACCGGTTTTGGACGCGATGTGCGAAAAAAACTCTTTACACATATAGAAAATTTTTCCTTGAACGAGTTTGACAGATTAAGTACAGCATCTCTAATTACAAGAACCACTAACGATATAACACAAGTCCAAATGGTTCTTATCGTAATGATGAGAATGATGGCCATGGCGCCTATGATGTGCATAGGCGGAATAATAATGGCTGTGTCCAAAGATCCAAAGCTTTCACTTATAATTGTATTTGCCATACCGATTGTAGTAGGCGCCATTCTTCTGGTTGCACGTAAGGGAATACCTTTATTTAAGACTATGCAGAAAAAGATTGATAAGCTTAATCTTATTTTAAGGGAAGAGCTTATAGGTGTAAGAGTAATACGTGCATTTAACAAACAATTTGATGAACAGGAACGGTTTAATTCTTCAAACAAGGAGCTCACTCAGACAGCAATAAGAGTAAACCAGATAATGGCTTTTCTGATGCCTTTCATGATGGTTATCATGAACTTCATTACATTGGCTGTAATATGGTTTGGTGCAAAAAGGATAGATGCCATGAGCATGCAGGTGGGAGACTTAATGGCATTTATACAGTACATAATGCACATAATGTTCTCACTTATCATGGTTTCAATGATGTTTATTCTTATTCCTCGGGCCAGTGTTTCAGCAGCAAGAATTAATGAAGTGCTTGAAACATCTCCTGAAATAAAAGATCCTCATGGAAATAAGCTGGAAACTGAACTGCAAAATCAAAGAGGAACTATTGAATTTCGAAACGTCTCCTTTTCATATCAGGGTGCCGCCGAACCTGCAATAAAGGATATTTCTTTTGTTGCTAACCATGGAAAAACTACAGCTATAATAGGAGGAACAGGAAGTGGAAAGTCTACAATAGTAAATCTTATACCGAGATTTTACGATGTCTCTGGCGGAAACATTTTTGTTAATGGCATTGATGTGAAAGATTATACTCAGAAAGAACTGAGAGATAAGATCGGTCTTGTTCCTCAGAACACTATGCTTTTTTCTGGCAGTATAAGTGACAACATAAGATATGGCAATCCGTCAGCAACAGACGAAGAAGTAGCCTACGCTGCAAAAATAGCTCAGGCTGATGAATTTATAAGCAGTATGCCACAAAAATATGATTCACAGATATCTCAGGGAGGAACAAACATATCAGGCGGACAGAAGCAGAGACTATCAATTGCCAGAGCCCTTGTTAGAAAGCCTGAAATTTATATTTTTGATGACAGTTTTTCAGCTCTGGATTTTAAAACAGATGCTAAACTCAGAAAAGAACTGGCCTTGGAAACCGTGAGTTCAACGGTTATCATCGTATCTCAAAGAGTTAGTACTGTCATGAATGCAGAACAGATAATCGTTTTGGAAGATGGAAAGATTGCAGGAAAAGGAACTCATAGAGCTTTAATGGAAAACTGTCCTCAATACAGAGAAATTGTAGCTTCTCAGCTTTCCGAGGAGGAATTAAAATGAGCCGCAGCCAGACACAGGATCTACAGATGAAAAAACCAGGAGGATTTGGACCGAAAGGATCTTTAGGAATGCCCGCAGAAAAACCCAAAAATTTCAGAAAGACCCTTCGCAGACTAATAAAGTATCTTAGCCCATACAAAATTAATCTTATAATTATTTTTTCTATGGCAGTACTAAGCACGGTATTTTCAATTCTTTCGCCTAAAATTATGGGGAAAGCCACCACAAAACTTTTTGAAGGCTTCATACTGAAAGTACAGGGTATTACAGGTGCGGGAATAGATTTTTCTTATATTCTTAAAATCCTTGCATTTCTTTCGGTTCTCTATATTTTAAGTTCCTTTTTCAGTTATGTTCAGCAATACGTTATGGCAGGCGTTGCACAGAAAACGGTTTACAAGATGAGAAAAGACATATCGGAAAAGTTAGCACGACTTCCTCTTAAGTTTTATGATTCCCATGCTCACGGCGAAATTTTGAGCAGAATAACCAATGATGTAGACAATATAAGCAATACTCTTCAACAGAGTATAACCCAACTCATATCGTCCTTGGTGACTCTCATAGGAGTCATAGTAATGATGCTGACTATAAGTCCTATAATGACTCTTATTACTTTTGTTACTCTTCCTTTG
>JAKJGQ010000110.1 GCA_022704305.1 Thermotogae bacterium
TCAGATGAGTACTCTATATAATCTCCTACAATCGGCCGTATATGCTGCTGTTTAAACTTACCCGGCAATACACATTCCAACCGTTTGTTCGTCTGAATATCCACCGCTGAAACCATGTTTGAATGGAACCTTATGACAACCGCTTTTTCCCAGGACACTCGTCACCCCTCATAAACACCGATTATAAGTTTTATAGCATTTTTATTCAATTCTTCTCCAACATCCGGAGACATTTCAAGAACAATACCGTGCTTGGTGCTGTCACTGGTTCTTATCTTCTGCACAGTATAGGATATCTTGTACTGAACAAGAAACTGATCTGCGACTTCAAGCGGAACCCCTATAAGATCGGGCACTTTTTGTATATCGATACTTCTTAGCTGTATAAGAACATGATGACCAGCTTTTACTTTTACTCCGGCTTTAGGATCTGTATAAAGAACGGTATCTCCCGTTCCGTCTACAACCGGTATAAGCCCTTTTTCTTTAAGAGCCTGGATTCCAACATTCTTCGTCTCACCTATAAGATAAGGAACCTCAACTTTTTTTGCCGAGCTGGTATAAACCATCATTATAAGTATCGAAAGAATTCCTGCGGCAAAAAGCCCAAAAATAACCATCAGAATATGGATGAGCCCTTTAAGAATTCCTTTTTTCATCACGCACCTCTGTACGTTCTATGTTGCGTTTTCTAAGCTGACCACAAGCCGCATCAATATCGGTTCCTCTCTCTGCTCTTAAACTGACTTCAAATCCTTTATTTCTAAGCTCCTCTGCAAACTTTATCATAAATGGTCTCGAAGGTCTTTCATATCCTTTAGGATTAGGATTGACCGGTATGAGGTTTATCATTACCTTCAACCCCTCAAGAAGCGTTGCCAGTTCAAGCGCATCTTCCTTGGTTTCATTGAAATTTCTTATAAGAGTGTACTCTATGGTAACTCTGTTTTTGGTTTTTTTCTGGTAGTTTCTGCAGGCTTGCATAACCTCTTCAACAGGATACTTTGAATTTACAGGCATTATTCTATCCCTTTTCTGATTATTGGGAGCATGAAGAGAAAGAGAAAGCCTTATGTCAAGTTTTACATCTCCCAACTCTTCTATCTTATCGGCTATTCCTGATGTAGAAATAGTTATATGCCGTGCGCCTATATTTCTGAAATTTTCTTCGTTCATTATCCTTATGGATTTCATTGTATTTTCATAATTCAAAAGAGGCTCGCCCATTCCCATAAAAACTATATTATTTATGTTAAGCTCTTTTGCCTTTTCCATAGCAAGGACCTGTGAAACAATCTCACCGCTGGTAAGATGCCTTGTAAATCCTCCCTTTCCTGTCCAGCAAAAGCTACACTTAAGAGGACATCCTACCTGTGAAGATATACAGGCAGAAACTCTGTTGGCATAGTACATGATCACTGATTCCACTTTTGCTCCGTCCATAAACTGGAGAAGAAACTTTATGGTGCCGTCTACTTTTGAAACCTGCATATCCACAATCTCCGGAATGCCTATATAGAGACGTTCCTCCAATTTGTCCTTGACTTGTTGAGAAAGATTGGTCATCTCTGAGAATGTAAAGACATGCTTTTTGTATATCCAATCGGCAACCTGTTTGGTTCTGAACTTCTCTATGTTAAGTTCGTTCTTTAAAAAAACTTCTAACTCCTCGTATTCAAAATCAAGTATATTTTTCTTAGTCATTTTTTTCCTCCGTTTTTAGCGTTTCTTTTCTGAACATTGCAATATAAAAAGGTATTAATCCTTCGTCCTGGAATATGTACGCACCATATCCGTCAAAGTGAAACTTTACTCCAAGACTGCCGAGTCTTTCTCTCAGATCCAAAAAACTTACATTAAAGTTCTTCTTAAGCCATTTCATGTTTCCTGTGTTTTCTTCCCACGATAGAGTGCAAGTCGAATAAGCTATCTCCCCTTTAACCTTTATATTACTCATAGCATTTGTGAGAATTTTTCTCTGTATCTGAGCATATCTTTCAAAATCTTCCTTTTTAACCCTGAAAAGCACTTCAGGATGAGCATAAGCAGTACCAAGAGAAGTACATGGCACATCAAGCATAAGTTTATCATACTCAAAAGCATCTCTGAACTCGGAAGCATCATTGAGCTGGACAGAAACATTTGTAATCCCATGTCTCTTACAGTTGGCAGAAACACTTTCCAGTCTTGAAATATCGTTATCTACTGCCTTTATACTGCCGGTATTTTTCATAAGCTCAGCAGAAAAAGTACATTTTCCTCCCGGAGCCGAACAAAGATCGAGCAACTGCTCTCCTATCTGCGGATTTAAGAGAATAGGAATCAGCTGCGAGGATTCATTCTGTATATAAAAATAACCTTTTCTGTAAAGTTCCGTTTCCTCCAGAGCCAGAGAGTCTTCATCAATATAAATACCATATGGAGAGTATTTTGCTGTTTGTGCAGCTATTTTTGAATCTGCAAGCATCTGCAAAAGCTTTTCACGGGAAGTTTTTAATGAATTAACCCTTATGCTTCTGCGTGGCGTGGATGTATTAAACTTTATTATGGAAGAAGAAAAAGTATGTCTCTTTCTTATATATTCATAAAGCCATTTCGGAAGAAGGTACTTGACATTTTCCGGTTCATTGCCCAAAGTATCCTTTGCTCTTATATAATTCCTGAGAACAGCATTTATAAAAGATTTGCTTTTCTTACTGGATACAAGTGCAACTGTCTCATAAACTGCCGCATGCTCGTCAAAACCTGATATTAACTGATAAAACCCCAGCCTCAGCAACCAAAGCGAGGCCGGAGTAAGATCTTTAGACTTGTCAACAAACTTGGAAATCAGCCAATCCTCTTTGGCTATATTTCTTATGCTTCCCCAGACCAAAGATTTGAAAAGGCCAAAACTCCTTTCATCAAGCATATTTCGTGCTTGTTTTACACTTTCATTGGATATAGTTTCCTTCTTTTCATACTGCCTGAGCAGTTTATATGCCAGTTCTCTCTCCATTGTTAATCTCTTCTGTCAACAGCACCTGCAATCAAAACCATTCTCAAAAGTTGTGAAATAGCCATGAATGCTGCTGCAACATATGTCATAGCGGCTGCATTAAGTACCTTTTTGGCTTCATCTACTTCAGAAGACGGCATTCCGACTACCGGAAGCATCTTTATAGCTCTTTTGCTGGCATCAAACTCCACCGGCAACGTTATAAGGGTAAATAAGACCACAAAAATAAATAGAAATATACCGGCCTTAAGCAACAGCGGAGTGGAAAATATAAGACCCATAAAAAATATCACCCATGAAAGCGTTGAACCCATGTTAGCAAGAGGAACAGAAATATTTCTTATCATCAAGGGCTGATAGTTTTTAGCATGCTGTATGGCGTGTCCGACTTCGTGGGCAACTACACCCAAAGCCGCCACAGATAAAGAACCATATGTGGATTTTGAAAGTCTAAGAACCTTTGAAGATGGATCATAATGGTCAGAAAGAAAACCATTCACAAACTCTACCTTTACATCATAAAGTCCGGCTGAATCCAGCAGCCTCCTGGCGAATGCAGCACCTGTTTCTCCAAGAACCGATCTTTTTCTGGAATATGTATTAAATGTCGACTGAACTGATATCTGTGCCCAAAGAGTCAGGAAAAATGCAGGGATAAGAATCAAAAACGACGGATCATACCAGAACATAATATTCACCTCCGATTTATTTTTTTAATTATTTTCAGAACTCTTCAAGGTTTTCAACTCTTATAAAATAATGTTTAAGATACTCAGTTTCAAATATATTATATATGAGAGGATGATCGGGAGACTGCATGCCCCTGTATACAACGGTAAGCTTCTTTCCTGTATCCTGTGCCGCTTCAAAGATAATCTTCCTGAAATCTTCTTCATATACAATCTGTGTGCATGAAGAAGTACAGAGATAACCTCCGTTGCGGGTTATCTTCATCGCCCTCAGATTAAGCTCCTTATAGCCCTTTATAGCGTTTGCCTTGGAATCTCTGGACTTGGCGAGGGATGGAGGATCTATTACAGTTATATCGTAATATCTGCTGGTATCATCAAGAACTCTCAGATAATCAAAAGTATTGGCATTGACAAGCTCATACCTTTCTGCAGAAAATTTGTTCAGCTTAAGGGTTTCTTCAAGTATTTTGAGAGCCCTTTCTGAATAGTCTATAAAAGTTACAAACTTCGCTCCACCCTTAAGAGAATGTATACCAAAATTGCCTGTATAGGCAAAGGCATCCAACACTTTTTTGTTCGATGCATACTTGGCTATATTCTGTGCATTGATGCGCTGATCAAGAAAAAAACCGGTCTTCTGACCCTGCACATCACATATGAACTTAACACCTTCGATTCCAAATTCAATCAATTCTGGACCGTTTGCGTAGACCCAACCTTGATACGGTACAAACTTTTCTTTCTGGGCGCTCCGTTCATCATCCTTTTCATATATTCCTTTAGGATTAATTATTCTTACTATACTCTCGATGATATCGTCTTTATGTTCATATATTCCCAGAGTGTTTATCTGAAAAATAACATAATCATCAAATCTGTCTATGACCAGCCCCGGAAGACCGTCAGATTCGGCAAAGACAAGTCTATAGGTATTTGATCCGGGAAAAAGCGATTTTCTGTATTCGTACGCTTTCAATATTTTTTTATAAAAGAACTCCTTATCTATCTCTTCGTTTTTTCTAGTCAGAATCCTTATTCTTATAACCGAATTGGGATTATAGTACCCCTTACCTATAAAGTTCCTTCCAAAAAACACACTGAGTATATCTCCTTCTTTTACTCCCGGTTCTACCGATTCTATCTCGTTTTCGTAAATCCATGGATGACCGTTAAGCACCCTCGACTTTATATCTTTCCTCAAATGAGCAATCATCCACAAACCTCCTTATATATGGATATTATATCTTCATACGTTATGTTACCAGGAGTAACGGAGACATGCATTGATTTTGCCACAAACTGTGAAAAATCGACTAAATCCTTTTCGGAAAGTTTTGGAATATTCTTATAAACTCCCAATTTTTCAAGGAAATCATCAAACTTATCTACTGATTTAAAACTATCCTTAAAAAT
>JAKJGQ010000111.1 GCA_022704305.1 Thermotogae bacterium
CAATGGCAAGTATTATCGGAAAAAGCATAAGAGAAAGCCACATTCCGCCGGTAATATGCAAAAAATCATCAAAATAAGTATACTTGTCATAGAATTGCAGATACATGCCAAACACACTATGAAGAGATACCTGCATTATTGTAAAGGTTTTTATTTCCTCAAAAAGTGTTGATTTGGTTATAAGTTCGAAAATCCATACCAGATATATGCCAAGTGCAGATATCAAGTATCCCAAAAAATGAGGAAGGTTCATATCAAGTAAGCTTGCTACCACAGGAAGAAATATTATCAGGGACATAACAAGGTTAAATATTCTCAGTGATCTGTAAGCTCTTGAATTTGAAGAAAAAAGCGTTTCACGGATAAGAGTGTCGTTTCTGAGAAAAACAGATATCTCATGACCTTCGTTTTTGAGATACTTATAAAATGCTGTTTTTCTGATAGGTTTGAGCATGTTTCCCCCTTGAAAAAGTTTAATTAAAGTCATCAGTATTTGAATTATACCATATAAAAAACGCAGTCCAAAAGGACTGCATTTTTTATGATACAGAGGCAACTCTGTTAGGTTTGTAAGGTTTATGATTTTTGTTATAATTACCCGACGATTTATTTGTAGTAGATCTTCCAGTAAATTTATTATCGCTCATGCGATTATTTGAGTTTCTTGAGTTCTGATACCTTTCATTCCTAATATTCTGTTGCTTTGCCTTGTAATAATCGGTACGTATCTGTTTGAGGATACTTTCATCCTGACTTTCAAAAGGAAGCATCTTGTCGTTGGTTATAAGCTCAAGTTCCTTTATAACCCTAGTTTCCCTCTTTTCGAATATGGTTATGGCAACTCCGCTGT
Organism: Thermotogae bacterium; assembly: GCA_022704305.1. Classification (GTDB taxonomy): domain Bacteria; phylum Thermotogota; class Thermotogae; order Petrotogales; family Petrotogaceae; genus UBA5851. Next base: position 851 of record JAKJGQ010000111.1, read on the forward strand.
GACCAGCTCTTGCCGTTCTTCCTATTCTGTGCACATACTTCTTGATATCTTCGGGAATGTTGTAGTTAATAGTATGTGTAACGCCTTTGATGTCAAGTCCTCTGGCTGCCACATCTGTTGCTACGAGAATTCCGTTGTTCCATCTCCTGAATGTGTCAATAGACATATTCCGCATCTTCTGAGTATGACCTCCGTGAAGTTCAAGAACCCTGAAGCCGTCCATCTTAAGCTTGTAAAAAAGATCGTCCGCCTCCATTCTGGTTCTGCAGAATATCATGAACTTTCCGTCCTCATTCAGCAGCTCTTTGAGTTTTCCGTACTTTGATTCAACGGAAATGGCGTAAAACTGCTGTGTAAAAGTATTTGCTTCTTCCGGCGGGATTGTATTGATATGCTCGGGTTCATTCATATTCCTTTCAACCAGGTCCATAACCTCCTGGGGGAAAGTAGCCGAAAAAAAGCCTTTCTGCACACTGACCGGAAGCTTTGACATGATATATTCGACATCTTCAATAAAACCCATGTCAAGCATCTCATCAGCCTCGTCAAGCACAAAAAGCTTAACCTTTTCAAGTTTTAAAATACCTCTATCGATAAGGTCTTTAACTCTTCCGGGAGTACCAACAATAATCTCCACACCACGTTCCAAGTTTCTTATCTGGTTAATAATGCTGGACCCTCCAAATACAGAAGCAATACGAAGACCTATGAATTTTTTCAAGCTCATGATTTCGTCGTCTACCTGTCTGGTCAACTCTCTTGTAGGTTCCAGTATAAGCACCTGTATCCCTTCTCTTTTAAAAGACTTCTGTATAGCTGGGATTGCAAATGCCGCTGTTTTTCCTGTTCCTGTTCTTGCCTGAACAACTACGTCTTTTCCTTCCATCAAAGCTGGTATGCAAAGGGTCTGAACCGGTGTCGGTTCCTTGAAACCTTTCTCCTCAATGGCTTTTAAAATAAAACTTTTTACTCCAAGTTCCTTAAACATTCTTTTTCCTCCGAAAAACTTGAAAATCTACTACTATTTGATTATAGAGGAAGATTATTAAGAATTTACTTCTTTTTAGTAATAATATCTAAAGAATACGCTTCTTTTTCAACCATGAACTTTCTTGGCTTATCGGAAACCCGCCTATGAAAGCCAAATTTATATATCGCACTCAAAATGTAATAAAGACAGGGGTTCTACGCAGATATCTTTACATTATAATCGCTTATTTTTTACATAGCATGTACCTTGTTGTTACACTAAAATTATTTAATATATTCCAGTATCCGATAAATGATAAAAATAATATATATCCATAAAGGAGGATGATATGAGGTGGAACTTACACACCTTATCAGAAAAGCAGCAAGAATTTTGAAAACCCCTTTTTTAGTACTTGATCTTTCTTATGTTGAGGAGAATTACTTCAGACTTAAGAATTCGATTGAGAATAACGAGATTTTTTACGCTGTCAAAGCCAATTCTCATGAAAAGATACTTGAAATGTTAAGAGATTTGGGATGTTCATTTGATTCAGCTTCAAGAGGAGAAATAAATAAGCTTTTAGGGCTTGGAATAGATCCGAAGAAGATAAGTTTCGGAAATACAATAAAAAAAGAAGAAGACATAAGGTACGCTTGGGAAAATGGAATAGAGTATTTTGCAGTTGATTCGGAAATGGAAGTCGAAAAGATCGCCAGAAATGCTCCCGGTGCGAAAGTTTACGGAAGAATAGCTATGAGCTCCAATGATGCCGACTGGCCGCTTTCTGGTAAGTTCGGAACAGATGTGGATCATGTCATAGAGATACTTAAGTATGCCAACAGAAAGGGACTTGTGCCATATGGGGTATCTTTCCACGTAGGATCGCAGTCATACAACAAGCATAAGTGGAAAGAAGCTATCCTCAGTGTAAGCAAAGTTTTTGAAAAACTTGCAGAAAAAGGTATTTATCTTAAGCTTGTTAACCTGGGAGGCGGAATACCTGTAAAGCATGTAAAGCCCATTCCGGAGGTTGAAGAGATCGGCCATGTAGTAAATGAAGCTATCCATGAGTATCTTGGCTGGGTAGATGGATTGAGGATATTCTCCGAACCAGGCAGATCCATGGTTGGAAATGCAGGAGTAATGGCTTCAAAAGTAGTTCTGAGAAGCAGAAAGGGAACACAGGACTGGGTATATCTTGACGTAGGAGTTTTCCACGGTCTCATGGAAACTATTGAAAACTTCAGATACGAGGTTGTCGTAGATGGAAAAGAGAATCACGAAACAGTATCAATGACGCTCGCCGGACCATCCTGTGACAGCGTTGATACTATATACGATGAAGTGGAGCTTCCTGTCGATATAGATTATCAGGACATTGTTTATTTCATAAATACCGGAGCATATACCATAGAGTACGCATCACCTCATTTTAACGGGATAACTCCTCCAGAACTCTACACAGTTGAGGAACTTGAGGTACTTGTTGAAAAGGCCGAAGAAGAACTTAAAGAAAAAGAAAACAAAGTAAATTAAAACAGCTCGCAAGAGCTGTTTTTTATTTTCTCTCATTCTCCTGCCAACGGTTCATTTGCAGGAACTCCGTTTTTTCTGGGGTACTTTGATGCAGTATTCCCTATTTTTCTGAAGGTTACATAAAGTCTTGTTTTTTCTTCATCCTTTTCGTAAAATCTGTAACTATAGATTATATCTTCCTTAAGCCCCAGCATATTGCTTGCCTTATCTGCATACTTTTTTTCCTGGGCATAGTAAGCCGGACCCTTATAAAGGCCGATAAGTCCTTGATTTTTTATCATGCAGGCAAGATATTCAAGAGTAATGTCTGTTCTTCCCAAAGCCCTGCATGTTCCAAAATCAAAAAAATTCCTATGTTTATGGGCAAAATCTTCTATTCTCTCATTAAAAACCTCGACATTTTCAAGATTGAGTGTTTTACAGAAAAGCGCTACAGCATTAGTCTTCTTAGCTGTACTGTCCACGAGATAAAATTTTTTCTCCGGAAATATTATGGCAAGGGGTATTCCCGGAATACCTCCCCCTGTTCCTATATCTACTATCTTGCTGACCTCGTCGGTCATTATCATGGTGTTTATGACAGCTATAATAGAATCTATAATAAGTGCTTCAAACCCGCGGGCATAATCCTTATATGCCGTAAGGTTGGCAGGGTAGTCTATAATAAGGCGGTTATATTCTATCAATTTGTCAATAACTTTTGCTTCAAAATCCAGCCGGTACCTTGATAGAATATTTACATAATCCACATTATCATACATTGACAACCACCATCCTTTATGGTAAAATAATTGTGGTTTTGGAGAAGTAGTCTAATTGGCTAAGGCGTCGGTCTTGAAAACCGATGGGGTTAATAGCCCCATGTGGGTTCGAGTCCCACCTTCTCCGCCAGAAAAAAACCGCCATCAAGGCGGTTTATTTTTTTTAGTATACCGTTCCAGCCCTTTTCAACGGCCATATTCTGAGAAACGGCGTTCCGATTACGTTTTTCACAGGAACATATCCGAAAAACCTCGAATCAAAGCTATTCGGAGAGTTGTCACCCATAAAGAAATAAAAACCTTCTGGAACCTTAATAGCTACAAGACCATCTGTATCCCTGTATATGTACTGAGAAAGATCCAGATTCTTAAGATAAGAGTTATAGTAATCTTCATACATTAAAGTCTGGTTGTATATTCTCAGTGTGTTAAGATCAAATATTCTCAGGTTAGTTTTCTGAAAAGCTTCAAGAATCTGCTGCTTATACTTGGCAGGAAATGCCATAAAATCATAAAACTGCTCAGAAGAAAAAATCGCATCCTTCCGATAGTAGAGATCCTCAAACTCCTTTGGAGTTTCTCCGTTTATCTGAACCATACATACAAGATCCCTGACGTCTTTGGTTATATACTCGGCTTTTCCGAACTGGTTTATAAGATTTTTCATCCATGTGGGAAGGCTCTTCACGCTGCCGCTACTTATCTCGTCCCATCTTTGCTGTGAAACAGGAACAAGCTTCACCGTATCTCCCGGCTTGCCTACCAGTCTTTTCACATACTTTACATGCCCTGTGAACTCCTTTGGGGCAAAAAAATCCATAAACTTATCCCATGGTCCAAGCATTTTAAGAGCATTCTGATCCACATAAGGAGTCCAGAAAACCACTACATCGCCTGTCTGTGGCTCCTTGTACTGATATGTTATTTTTTCTATAAACATTCTGTCGCCTACCTCGACCGTAGGAACCATAGACTCCGTCG
>JAKJGQ010000112.1 GCA_022704305.1 Thermotogae bacterium
CCACGCCTTCGGCGCCAAGAGCGGCCTTGGTAAAAGATGTGGCCATGCTGAAGAAGTAAACGATACCATCTTCTTTGGTTGAAAGAATACTTGCCATCTCTGTGCCCGGAACGTTCACATTGTTTATAGTTACATCACAAAGCTGTCCTCCGGTCAGATCATAGACTTTTTGGTAAACATCTATGGGTTTTGTGGCATCGGCTACAATAACGTCGGTTGCCAGATTCATTTCTTTTATTTTTTTTGCATTCTGTTCGGAGTACTCTATTACAATGACCTTTCCTTTTGAACCAGCGTTTTTCATGGCCTGGTAAGAACACAGGACACCTGATTTTCCTCCTCCGCCTATTATACAGACGTTCATTCCGGGTTTTACCAGCTTGTCAACCTGTGCCGGAGCACCCGCAACGTCCAGAACAGCCAACGCTAGCTTCTGTGGCAGATCCTGTGGAAGAACTGCGTAAATACCGCTTTCAAAAAGAATGGCCGATCCTCTTATATCAACCTGATCGTTTTGCATGTTTATACTCAGTATTTCATCTATCTTAAGCGGTGTAAGAGAAAGAGAAACCAATGTAGCAATACTGTCTCCTTCTTTCAGAGTTTTATCTTTAATATCTTTTCCGATACTTCTGACTTTTCCGATAAGCATTCCGCCCGATCCGGTAACCGGATTCTGCATCTTACCGCGTTCATTTACAATATCAAGAATCATCTGTCTGACTTTCACTGCATCGTTTCCGCATGCTTGCTTTATCTGTGTGAAGCTTGCCGAATCTATATTCAGCGTACTGACATCTATAAGTATTTCATTTGAAAATATACTCATTGTATTATCAATCTTTTTAGCACCTTGGGGAAGTGAGCCCTTGGGTTCTATTACTCTGTGAGTTCCGAAAGGACAACCTTTTTCCATATCTTCTACCTCCTGATTCCAAGAATCTGTCTGGCCTCGTCCGGTGTGGCAACAGGTCTTTCCAGTTCTTTAGCCAATCTTACAACTCTTTCCACAAGCTCAGCATTTGATTTTGCAAGAACTCCCTTTGAATAGTATACGTTATCTTCAAATCCCACCCTGACATGTCCTCCCATAGCTATTGCGTGTGCAGCAAGCGGCAGTTCAGTTCTGCCGATTCCAGCAACAGTCCATGTGCAGGATTCGGGTATTGATCTTCTCAGATAGACAAGATCGTCTATAGTTCCGGGAATTGCTCCGGGTACATTCATTACAAAATCAAAGTGAACGGGAAGCTCCAGGAAACCTTTTTTTACAAGACGCATGGCATTTTCAATCATTCCGCGTTCAAAAATCTCTATTTCAGGTTTTATCTTTCTTTCCTTCATCTCTTTTGCAAATTTTTCTATATACTCATTGGTATTTACAAAAAGATCGTCTCCGAAGTTGCAGCTTCCGCAAGAGAGACTTGCCATTTCCGGGTTAAGAAATAAAGGCTGCATACGCTCTTCAAAACTATGCCACACTGCTCCGCCCGTTGAAGGCTGAAAGATGATATTGCATTTTTCCGCTATTTTTTCTTTTATCTGCCGGTAAATTTCTAGTGACTGAGTAGCACTGCCGTCAATATTTCTTGCGTGTACATGGACTATAGATGCTCCGGCCTGAAAACATTCATAAGCATCCTGGGCTATTTCATCCGGTGTTATAGCCAGTGCCGGCTGCTGTTGCCTTGTTACTTCCGCACCTGTTATACAGGCAGTTATAATTAATTTTTCCATATTTATAGCTTCCTTTGTTTTTCAACAGGAACCACACAGGTTCCGCTTGCTTTACATACGATTACGGGCTCATCAAGAACTTCTGCTGCCGAATCGGAAATATCAGGTCTTGCAGTGATAACTTTGCGTGCTGTAAAAATCATCTTTCTGGATGATTTTCCAGAGTTTACAATCTCTCCGGATGCTTCAATATAATCTCCGGCATATACCGGAGCCAGAAATTCAACACTGTCATAGGCTCTGAAAAGCCCTTCATCTCCGTCGTTTCTTATTAAAAGTTCAGTGGCGACATCACCGAAAAGAGCAAGCATTCTTGCTCCGTCAACAAGATTTCCTCCGTAATGGGCATCCGCCTGACTCATTCTTAATCTCAAAATAACCGGCTGCATAGTATATCCCTCCTGATCAGTATATTATAAAACCTTCATTGCCGGGACTGTCTGCGGTACAATAAGCTTGGCCTGGGTTGCCTTTATTACTTCCTCTACGGTTACGTTAGGTGCAACCTCTCTTAGGACAAGTCCTTCATCTGTTGGTTCTATTACTGCCAACTCTGTGACTATAAGATCGACTCTGCGGATAGAAGTTAAAGGCAGAGTACATTCTGGTATTATTTTGAACTCACCCTTTGAAGTATGGGTCATGGCAACTATAACCTTTTTTGCACCGGTAACCAGATCCATTGCCCCACCCATTCCCGGAATCATCTTCCCCGGTACCATCCAGTTGGCTAGTCTTCCCTTTTCATCTACCTGAAGACCTCCCAGAACAGTAACATCAAGATGCCCTCCGCGTATTATGGCAAAAGAAAAAGCCGTATCAAAGGTCATTGCACCGGCAACAGAGCTTACAGGTGCCGCACCGGCATTTGTAAGATCAGGGTTTTCCATTCCCTGGGGAGGAACAGGCCCCATACCGATAAGACCATTTTCAGACTGGAACATTACCTTTATATTTGCCGGAACATAATCTGCAACAAGTGTCGGAAGACCAATTCCGAGATTTACGAGATCTCCGTCTTTGAGCTCCATAGCAACTCTTTTTGCGATAAGAACCTTACTATCCATTTTTCTTCCCTCCTACTACCACATAGTCGACAAGAATACCGGGAGTATGTATCTCTTCAGGACTCATGCTTCCTACCGGAACAATCTCTTCCACTTCAGCAATTACAATGTCTGCAGCTAATGCGATTAAAGGGTTGAAGTTCTTTGCGGTAAGCGAATAAAAAAGATTTCCCATATAATCGGCTTTTTTTGCTTTTATTAATGCAAATTTTGCTTTTATAGGAAGTTCAAGTATGTATTTTTGACCTTCGGATTCGATTATTTGCTTTGACTCTTCAACAACAGTTCCTACACCTGTAGGAGTAAGGATGCCGCCCAATCCGACTCCGCCGGCTCGTATTTTTTCAATCAGGCTTCCCTGAGGTACAAGCTCTACCTCTAGAGATTTTTCTATCATCTGCTTCTGAGTGACCGGATTGGTTCCTATATGAGATACGATAAGTTTTTTTACAAGCTGTTCAGAAATCAGCCTGCCTATGCCTTTGTCTGGAAATGCTGAGTCGTTTCCAATTACAGTTAAACCTTTTTTTTTCTGAGCTATCAGTTCGGTAATAATGGATTCCGGAGTACCTACCCCGAGAAATCCGCCGATCATCAGAGACGTATCATCACCAATAAGCCCTACCGCTCCATGGGCAGTCAATACTTCCATCTCATCACTCCTTTTATAAAATTTTCTTCCTCATATGAAAAAAATTTCATAGTAATTTTCAAATTTATTATATCATAAAGCAGTTGAAATAAAAATACATCAAAAGTAACCTCTAAAAGCGGTTATAATAGATTTATGACTTAAAAGCCCTTTTATCCTTTAGAAGATCAAAAAATTATAACTTTGACTGAGAGAGAATTTAAGACGCTTAACGTACTTTTTTATATAGCTTTTGTAACTTATAAGCAAAACAAAAGAGCTATAATATTAATGTAAAAAATGTAACTCAAAAAAAATACAATAAATTCCTTATTAATGGAGGGAGTCATATGTTAAAGATCGGCATCCTCGTATATGACGGAGTAGAAGAACTGGATTTTGCAGGACCGTGGGAAAGCATGGCATATGTGAATAAAATAGTAGAAAAAGCTGTTAAGATGTACAGTATAGGAACCAAAAAAGAAATAAAAGCATACAACGGCTTAAAGATAACGGCCGATGAAACGATATACTCAGCTCCCCAGATGGATATTCTTGTGATACCCGGAGGAAGGGGAAGAAAAACAGAAATGAAAAATGAAGAAACTTTAAGATTCATAAGACATCAGTATCTTGGACTGAAGTACCTGCTTTCGGTATGTACAGGAGCATTTCTGATAGCAGCCACGGGACTTCTGGACGGTCGAAGCGCCACTACGCATAAATATGCCATTCAGGAGCTGATGACATACCCGCGGATAAAGGTCGTGGAAAAAAGAATTGTCAAAAGCGAAAATATTATTACCGCAGCAGGTATTACGGCGGGAATAGATCTTGGATTATATATGATAGACACTATTTTTGGTCGCGATATAGCGCTTAAGATCTCCGAACATCTCGAGTACGAATCGAAAGAACTCGAAGAAAAATCATTTTGAGATGAAGGATATCCATAGTATAATAAGATTAAATACTAAAAACGAACAGAGGTCGATTACTTTGAAAGCCGGAGTAAAAAAAGTTGCTGCGATACATGATCTTTCTGGATACGGAAGATGTTCCCTTTCTGTGATAGTTCCAGTTCTTTCCACGCTGGGAATACAGGTATGTCCGGTTCCAACTGCAATTCTTTCCACACATACCGACGGATTCAAGGATTTTTCCTTTTTAGATCTCACAGATAACATGCCCGGGTACATAGAACACTGGAAGAAAATAGGGCTTGTTTTTGACTGCATATACACCGGATTTCTCGGTTCTTCAAAGCAGATAGAGATCGTTGAGGACTTTATAATCAGTTTTAAAACCCCCAACAATTTTGTACTCATCGATCCTGTTATGGCCGATAACGGGAAACTGTATAAAACAATGGACGAAAGCATGGTTTGTAAGATGCGAAATCTGATAGGCAAGGCCGACATAATAACGCCTAACTTTACAGAAGCCTGTTTCCTTTTGAATAAAAAGTATGATGAGAGCATAAGTGTGGCTGAAATAAAATTATGGATGAAAGAACTGTCTGATATGGGACCGGGAACCGTTATAATAACAAGTGTTCCTGTTGATTTCAAAAAAAGTATGAATACTGTCT
>JAKJGQ010000113.1 GCA_022704305.1 Thermotogae bacterium
GCATACTACTGGAAAAATATCTTAACGGATACGGACCGGCTCAGATTTCAGAGTTTGCCTATTGGGCAGGAGTTCAGAAGAAACATGCAGAAACAGCAGTGAACAGTATCAAACATAAATTAATCAAAATATATGACAAAAACAAGAAAGAATTTCTTATGCTTAAACAGGATCTGTCCCTTTTAGAAGATACACTGCCTGAAATACCAGAAATACTTATTCTTCCGAAATTTGATGTTTTGAATCTGTTTTCAAAAAACAAACTGATTGTCACAGATGACAGTATTAAAAAACTTATTTTCAGGAAAGCCGGCCAGATTGAAGCAGTAATTCTGATAAACGGATTGGCTGGAGGAACTTGGAGAATGACAAAAACATCTTCAAAGATTTCTTTTAATATCTGCATGTTTGGAAAAATATCAAAAAAAATAAAAATGGAGCTTGAAAGAAAATTTTTTTCTCTGGCTGACCTATACGGCATTAAAGAGTGTTCTTTTGTTTATGAATAGTAAAAAAGAGGTGGAAAATGTACAACAATACCGAAAAATTCTGGGATGATATTTTTGAAAAAGAAAAGTTAAAAGATCTTTCCGCTCCTTTTGGAATTGAAAAACTGGACAGCTGCATAGACTGGCTTTGCGCCAATACGGGAAGCATTATAGACTATGGATGCGGAAATGCCTCTATGCTTCTAAGATGTGCATATCTCAATGTAAAAAAAGGGTTAGGAATAGACATAAGCTGCCAGGCTGTAAGAACTGCCGTTGATTATATTTCAAAAAAAGACCTTTCGGGTTTTTCTGTGATACAGGGAAGTCTGGAAGCTTTGAAAAGCATCAAAGATGCTTCCTTTGAAGGCGCCATACTTTCAAATATTATTGACAACATTCTTCCAGATGATGCACTCTGTGTTCTTAAAAATATATACAGGATACTTACGCATGGAGGAAGAGTTTTTGTAAAGCTTAATGATTTCATGGATAAAGAAAAGCTAAAAGAAAGTATTGATTTTTTCGAGAAAGAAATTTCAGATAATTTTTTCCTTGAAAAAAGCGGCCTTTACTTTCATAATCTTTCTGATGAAAAGTTTGAACGATGGATCATGGAATACTTTAAAGTTGAAGAAAAAGGAAGGATAGAGTTCAAGACTTTTGATTGCTTCAATAGATTTTATTTATTGCAAAAACTTTAAAAAAATTAATATATCGCTGTGCATATAGCATTATTTTATAAAATGTAGTATCATTTACTTATCCACAGATATAATTATAGGGGGGAAAAAAATGATTGACAGAGTATACGCATATAAAAGAATACAAGATTTTTTCCCACAGTCAAAAGAAAGCGATATTGTCTTTAATGAAGAAGGAAGCGTAAATCTTATAGCCTTTCTTAACAATGAGAGAGTTTTTAAGTTCCCGCGTGAAGAATGGGGAGAAATTTATCTTAAAAGAGAGGTAATCTTATCAAAAAATATTGCCCGGATATCTTCAATCAATGTTCCGGAGTTTGATATTGTCGAAAATGATTTTGGTTCTTACAAAATGATTCATGGTACCGATTTGAGTTCAGAATCAATAAAAAGACTTTCCGTTGCTGAACAGAAAAATATTGCTTGGGAGCTTGCTTTATTTTTAAAAACCATAAACGAACTAAAAATAGACGGCCCGTGGTTTTCGGATTCATACCGGTCAAAAGAAGATTGGATAAAGTTATATGAGGATGTTCAGACTTTTATTCTTCCTATAGTTCCTAACCAGTACACCCGTTCAAAAATAAACTATATCTTTGCTCCACTTATAAATGACGAGCTTGACTTCAACTCAGACCTGTGTGTAATAAACGGTGATATAAACCCATATCATATTAAGTTTGACAAATTTAAAAATAAAATAACCGGTATCATAGATCTTGGAACCATTGGCTTAGGTGATCCTGCATATGACCTGTCTGTCCTGATGTACAACTACGGTGAAAACTTCATTTCTATGATGTCAGAGGTATATCCGAAACTTAAATATCTCATAAAAAGAGCTCGTTTTATGCGCAATACCATGGAAATGCAGTGGCTACTTAACGGGTTAAAGTTAAATGAAAAAAGCTGGTTTACTTTGGTTCTCAATAAAACTTTTGACGATATTCTATAATATGTCTATAATTAAATAAGGCCCCGAATTTTATTTTCGGGGCTTTATTATTTACTCCATTTTTTATGACCATTTTATCTTTTTAAAGTATTCTATCCTACTACAACGCTGTCCGCAGCATTGGTTTTCATTGTTCCGTATCTGAGAAATCTTACATGCCACGAAAGAGCCTCTTCAAGCCTATGTGGAGTATGCAGTGATCCGGACTTCTGTGACCTTAAAAAATAGTCTTTTAACATAGGTCTATAATACGGATGAGAACAATTGTTTATTATAGCCATAGCCCTTTGCTTGGGTGAAAGCCCCCTAAGATCGGCCACGCCATTTTCTGTAATCAAAATCATCACATCATGTTCTGTATGGTCATGATGTGATACCATAGGGACTATGGAAGATATATCCCCGTTTTTGGCGGCCGAGGGCATGGTAAAAATAGAAAGATATGCATTTCGTGCAAAATCTCCTGATCCTCCTATTCCGTTCATCATACGTGTTCCGAAAAGATTGGTGGAGTTTATATTACCGTATATGTCAGCCTCTATCGCAGTATTAATAGCTATAACCCCAAGTCTTCTTATTATTTCAGGACTGTTGCTTATTTCCTGCGGTCTTAAAACCACTCTTTCCTTAAAAAATGAAATATTATTTTCAAACTCTTTGAAACAGTCAGTCGAAAGTGTAAGAGCTGTTCCTGATGCAAATACAGCTTTACCTTTTTTAATAAGCTTTAGCATCGAATCCTGTATTACTTCCGTATAAAAGGAGATATTTGAAAAATTACTTTTTTCTATACCGGAAAGTACAGCATTAGCTATATTTCCCACTCCGGACTGTAAAGGCAGCAGAGTTTTTGGGACTCTGTTCATTATTATTTCGTTATGAAGAAAATTCAACAGATGATTGGAAATTTTTAATGCTGTGTCATCACACTCTGAAAAAACAGTATGCTTATCTTGTATCTCTGAAATAACAACGGCTGCTATTTTCTCTTTATTGCATGGAATATACTTTGTTCCTATTCTCTGCTGGGCACTGAATAAAGGAATAGGAAGTCTGTGCGGAGGATCATCAGGCATATAAACATCGGCAAAACCTTCCAATTGTTTACTAAGAGATGTGTTTATCTCTACAATCACCTTCCTTGCTTTTTGCACATAAACAGGGCTCGCACCAACTGAAGTTGACGGAATAATAAAGCCTTCTTCGGTTATTCCAACAGCTTCAATTATGGCAATATCAATTTCTCCATAAAATCCATACCTTATATTCTGGGCAAAGTTACTCAGATGTATATCTGAAAACTCACATTCTCCCCTGTTTATTGAATTTCTTAAAAGGTTGTTGGTCTGATAAGGCATTCTTTTACATATTATTCCTGCCTGAGTCCATCTGCCGTCTATTTCCTCTCCTACCGATGCCCCTGTTAAAAGAGTAAGCTTTATTTTTTTTCCTGTACTTTCCACAATATCTGCAAGTGCTTTGGGAACTTCTTTAGGATAGCCACTGGGGGTAAAACCGCTGGTCGCAACTGTCATTCCGTCTTTTATCATTAATGCCGCCTCATAAGCCGACATCACCTTTGACATAACAAAACTGTTTTTTATCAACTGTTTTATCATTATTAGCTCTCCTTTGATTTTTAAAGAGTGTTTTAATAAAAAACTTAAGCATTCATTCAACACACATAAAATGTTAAAACCCTTTTTCAAAAGAAAAAGGGTTTTAAGAAGAGCATATATAAAAAATACTTTTACAGCTCACCTTTAAAACCTCCTTATCCTCGTAAGTCATAGTGGTTTTGTTCTTTCCGGCAGGTCTCCTGGCTTGAAATCATCATCTGAATGCGCCTTCCCGTAAAACAGTGGCTTACTGCATTCTGACTCCTTCTTACAGTGGCGGGACCGCTCCGGCATTTGACCGGATTCCCTATTAAGCTGTGTGAAAACAGCACCGAAAAGCAAGTATTAACTTTTTCAAATGTTATTTTATATCTTTTTTATTATCTATCTGCATATATTAAAGTAACGGTTTTATCAAAAAATATCCGGCAAAGTCCGCCGGATACTTAGTTGTTTATAAGAAATGTCTTCCTTTTTACATACTCTTCTTCATTTATGCTGCCTTTTGCATACTCCTGTCTTAAAAGCTCAATCGCTATATCTTCTTCCTTCGTTGGTACTTCATGTTTTTCATTTTTTGAACTCTTATTTGCAAGAACTTTATAAAGAACGACCGAAAGTATTACAACCAGTAAAACAACTGCTACCACTACAAAAAACATACCTATTCCTGTCATACCACCTGTATATCCTATATATCTGTACATATTTTCCACCTCTCTTCTAATTGTGCTTACATTCATAATAAAGCTTTTTCCTTAAGCAGGTCTTAGAAAAGTGTGGCAGAAGTGTATTTTTTTTTCAACAATCAACATTCTTTTTAACAACGAACACCAACATATGTTCATAGTATGTAAGCATTATAAAAAGAGAGTTTACGCTGTAATAAAAAACTTACCAACATTACTAGCAACCATTTATCAACATGGACTGTCGATAAACTAAATAACAACTTCGAATAATCAAAAACTGTTCATAACTTTTGAACATTCAAAAACCTTCAACATCTCTTTTTAATTTTTTTATCAACTATCAACATGATGTTGATAAAAAATTTTTCAGTTCATAAGTTACCAACGTTTAAAATCCTTTTTGAAAATGCGTTTTAGTTGCTTTTCGACAATGAACATCACTGCATCATCTGCTTCTTCTTATATATACATAAACAGAATAAACTTACTGACCAAGAAAGTAAACACCATAATAATAATCATAAAGTCTCTGATAAATAAGTTCAAGCATTATCGAAC
>JAKJGQ010000114.1 GCA_022704305.1 Thermotogae bacterium
AAACCCCAAGCCTTCCAGACAGATCTCTTATAAAGATACTTTTGAGAACCCGGTTTCGAAGTCGAGTATAAAAACGCTTAAGAATCTTTGTAAAAATGTCGTAAGAGTTAAAGATAACAATAGCAAAGCAACTTTCTTCAAGCAAATTAAAAATGTTGAAGGTTGCATATGCAGATGCACCGACAAAAATAACGCTGTGAATCTTCTTGTAAGCGAAATATCAACTTATCAGGAAGATCTTTTTGTGCAGAGAGCGGTTTTCATAATAGGCAACCTTATGAAAAGCACAGGCCTTAACAACGCGTTTTTAGATTACAGCAAAAAAGAGCTTAATCCAATGGTCTTGGAGGTGACGTACTCTCCTCATAAATTTGAAAATAAAAGGTTTATCATAGAGGCTTTGGGAAAAACCGAAGACAGCAGATGTGAAGAAGTTATAAACGGGGTCTTCAATGCAAGCCATCAAATGATAAAGCCAATAATAGAGTCGGCGCTCATTTCTTTGGGGAAAACCGGTACCAAAGTATCTTCGTTTAATGAGATTACAGGTTTTCTTAACAGCAGTGAATCACGGCAGCTTATAAGTGCACTGTGGAGTTTTGGTAAAATTGCAAGTCGAAGTAAGAGTAAACCGTTGGGAATAAAAGATATTGAGCCTTATGTTCCTCAGTTGATACGTATTGCCAAGACCCATTATCATGCTTGTGTCTTACACAACTGCATATATGCGCTTCTTGAAAGCTGTGACAGCCGCTATAATGGCGAAAAAGTATCTCCGGCAACAAAGAATAGCGTTGCTAATTTATTTGAGTATGTACAAAAAAAGTACTCATATGATCTTTCTTTTGTGAGACTTTTGGATGTTGCCAAGAAAGCTTTAAAAGGGGAAAGCTTGAACAGCAGTGAAGAAAAAGTTCTTCTTGATATAAGAAACAATGTGAGTATAAACGATTAAAATTAAAGCACACCTCAAGGGTGTGCTTTTTTTTTCACTTTTTTGATTTAAGGTAGTCCTGATATTTTTTCCAATCTTCATTGAACTTGGAGATTCCTATATCTGTAAGAGGGTGGTTGAAAAGTTTTTTCAGTACATCAAACGGAATGGTGGATATATCAGCGCCACACATTGCAGCCTGGAGTACATGTTCCGGGTGTCTGACGCTGGCAACAATTATCTGGGTTGCAAAAT
The DNA here is from genome assembly GCA_022704305.1 of Thermotogae bacterium. Classification (GTDB taxonomy): domain Bacteria; phylum Thermotogota; class Thermotogae; order Petrotogales; family Petrotogaceae; genus UBA5851. Next base: position 1,190 of record JAKJGQ010000114.1, read on the forward strand.
CATAGTTAAAGAAAATTTCTGATATCTGTGTAACAAGCTCCATTCCTTCATGACCAATGTCGTCAAGTCTGCCTATAAACGGACTTACATATGTTGCTCCAGCTTTGGCGGCAAGCATAGCCTGCAGAGGACTAAAAATAAGGGTAACGTTTGTATTTATGCCTTTTGAGCTAAGTATTTTTACTGCTTTTATTCCTTCTGTTGTCATTGGTATTTTAACTACGACGTAAGGACTTATTTTTACGAGTTCCTGTGCCTGGCTTACCATTCCTTCTGTATCCATTGCTGTTACTTCTGCGCTTACCGGGCCTTTTACTGTTTCACAGATCTCTTTTATTCTGTCTTCAAAGACGGCATTTTCTTTGGAAACAAGTGTCGGATTTGTGGTTACTCCGTCAATTATGCCCCACTCCATACCTTTTTTAATTTCCTGGATATTTGCCGTATCCAAAAATATTTTCATTTGGTGCACCTCCTTCAATTAATTTGTTCCTGTAGTATTTTAGCATCAGAATGTAAATTTTATTTTTTAATAATTTTTTGGTATAATGTAAATTAGTCTAAAATAGCCTTTTGATACGGAGGTAATACTTTTTGCCAATAGAAGAAAGCGGTGCATCAACTACAGTAATAAGAATTGTGGAACCCAACAACGGATTTCCCGAGATGGTTATAGAAAAAGGTCAATCATCGGGAATCTTTACATCAAAAGTCAAGGAAACAGGAAAGCTTTTTTTCCAGATACTCTGCGAACCAAACAGGTACTGCAGAAAACTCACTATAAACGAGATAGTCGCCAATCAGTCGGTATGGCTGGGTCGGGCGTTTACGCATCTTGTTATTCCTGATATGTGGAATGAATCTTTATTGTGGATACTTAAGAATAAACCGCGTGACAAGCATTTTGTCATTATAGCAGCCGGTGAAAAATCGGTCAGGCAGAAAGATCTTTCGGAAATATCACGTTTGGTATCTGAATATACCAAAGATGGTGCGGTTCTGACTATAACCGACAGCAGAGAACTTATAGAAGCGGTTTGTGACAGTGTAACAGATGAAAAGGGTGAAGAAATATTTTTTGAAACAGGGCCATTTTTCTTTGATCTTTCGGATAATACTTTGATTGAGGATATAGGTAAGATAGAACAAAATATAAAGGATGTAAGAATCAAAAAAATTCTTCTGGAAAACAAGCTTCCGGAAAGATAAATTAAAGCAGGCCATAAATATGCCAAAGTATATCAAGGTGTGTTCGTACATAATCATACTATTTTTCCTCTTTAGCGGCTTAACCAATTTTTTTCTTGATATGTACTTTCAAAGCCAGCCCTATTATTATATGGGAAAGGTTCCTTTTGAAAATAATCTTATAAAGGAAACCGACAGATATCCTGAGTATGCCAAAGCAGTAATTATCTTTGAGGAGGAGCAGTCCAGGATAAAGGTACTTCTTCCAAAAGGCAGCGGCTATATGAATATGGTGTTGAAGGATGTCCAGAATATAAATTACAGTTTTTCAAAGGTAACTAATACTGTTGTCACTAGTTATGTCCAAGAAACGGAGCTTTTCAAACCAACGAGATTTTTTATTTACCGTAGAATGGTAAATAACCTTATTGTATCATTTTTTATAGTTCTTTGTGGTTATATGCTAAAGCCATTTTCTCCGGGAAGGTATATGCTGGCAGGCTTTAAGTATTACAGCCGGATTTTGTCGGTAATTATTTCTTTTGCCGTATTCTGTGCTGTCGCATATTTCAGCTCTTTTATAAGTTTTTTTGGAATTATAGATGGTCTTTTCCCTGTTATTATAGGAGTTGTGGCTGTTCTTGCAGGAAATATTTTTTCTTACAGAATCTTGCAATGGATTATAAGTATCGCGGTTTTATCTTTGATCTTCTTTGATTTTGCTTCGGAGTACAGGTACTTTATACTGGGTGGCAGTTTTGTGTTGAATATTATAGTTGGGTATTGTATGATAAAAACTCATAGCTATATAAGGACGATAGGTTCTAATACAAGAAAAAAAGAAAATAAAAATAAGGAAGAATCAGTTAAGGAGGATAATTTTTATGACAATAGAAAAGAAGAAGATTCTTGATGCGCTTGAAGCTGATCTTCTCAATGTTTCAAATATTCAGGATCTGCAAAATATAAAGGCCAGATATCTGGGCAAAAAAGGTACGGTAACAGATCTTATGAAAGAGATTGGCAGAATTCCGCCGGAGAGTAAAAAAGAGTACGGGATGCTGGTCAATGAGCTTAAAAATGATATAGAATCACTTCTTGAAACAAAGGAAGAGCAGGTCAGGGAACTGGAGAAAAAATCTCTGGAAACAAAAAACTGGGTTGACGTGTCACTTCCAGGTGCCCGTAGAGCTGTAGGTAGTGAGCACCTTGTAATGAAAGCCATAAGAGAGATATCGGAAGTTTTTATAAATATGGGTTGTACCATAGTCGAAGGTCCGGAAATAGAGATTCCATGGTATAACTTTGATGCGTTGAATATAGCTCCATGGCATCCTGCAAGAGATATGCAGGATACATTTTATATAGAATCCGAAAAGAATCTTATTCTCAGGACTCATACGTCACCTGTACAGGTAAGAACCATGCTCAAAAGTAAGCCGCCTTTGGCTATAATATCTCCCGGCAGGGTCTACAGGAAAGACGAGATAGATGCGACTCATGCGGCTATGTTTAATCAGGTTGAGGGTCTTTATATAGACAGGCAGGTTACGGTAGCTCACCTTAAGATGTTTCTTGAAATTCTTGCCAAATCTATGTTCGGAGACAGAATGCAGGTGCTTCTGAGACCAAGCTACTTTGCTTTTGTGGAACCTGGTTTTGAAGTGGATGTAAGCTGTATGAACTGTGGTGGAAAAGGTTGCAATGTCTGTAAGAATACAGGCTGGATAGAGATACTGGGAGCGGGGCTTGTACATCCGAATGTTCTTAGGAACAGCGGTATAGATCCCAATGAATGGCAGGGTTTTGCTTTTGGAATGGGAGCGGAAAGAATAGCACTTTTGAAGTATGGTGTGAACAATCTGAGAGAGTTCACCAGAAACGATATAAGGGTAATAGAATAAGGGGTGGCTTATGAGACTTTCAATTGAATGGATTTCTGAATATATAAAGGTTCTTAAAAGCCCGGCCGAGCTGTCCAAACAGATAAAGCTCCATACAACAAACGTAGAGTCTGTGCAGGCAGTAAGCAGGGATCTGTGCAATGTAATTGTCGGAAAGGTCGAACAGGTACAAAAGCATCCGGATGCGGATAAACTTATCGTATGCAGGGTGAACATGGGAAATGAGTATAAACAGATTCTTACGGCTGATCTTTCTGTTAAAGAAGGAGATGTAATACCTGTAGCCGTAAACGGTGCAAAGCTTGCGAGCGGGATGGAAATAAAAGACAGAAAGATGAGAGGCATAGAGTCTCAGGGAATGTTTTGTTCTCTTTCTGAGCTTGGACTTGAAGAAAAATCTGATGGAGTTTACAAACTGAAAGAAGAGGTTCCTCTGGGTAGCGATTTCATAGAATACTTTAAGCTTAAGGACGATATTGTTGAAATAGAGGTATTTCCCAACAGACCGGATCTGCTTTCGTATATCGGTGCGGCTAAGGAGCTGCAAGTTATAAAAGCTGCGCAAGACTTTAAACTGCCGGAGTATGAGAAACTTCTCAGGACAGATGGTTTTGATGTGAGTATAGAGTACGAAGGATGCAAAAGATATACTGCCCTAGAAATGAGAAACATCAAGGTTGGTCCGTCGCCTCT
>JAKJGQ010000115.1 GCA_022704305.1 Thermotogae bacterium
AACCGATATTATCCTTGAAAAAAGAGGTATCTCCTCACCCTTAAGTCCTTTAGGATAACCTTTTCCATCAAAGCGTTCGTGATGGTAGCGTACGATCTCTGCGATCTGCTTAAGCTCCCCTTGCTTTTTAAGAAATATATATCCATACTCAGGATGTTTTTTTATTTCTTCATACTCAATATCGGTAAGCTTAGAAGGTTTATTCAGAATAGCCTGAGGAATAAGTATCTTACCTATATCATGTACAAGCCCTGCCCAATAAACCATCAGAACATCCTGCCTATTCATATCCATCGCCCTGGCTATCTTTACAGCTATCTCGGCTACGCTGTTAGAATGGCCTTTGGTATAAACATCATGAACCTCCAGTATATTTATCATGGTCATGATTATATCCTTCTGCATTCTTCCTTTAAGATCTGTGTATCGGTTATATGTAAGAAATGATGACGCAGTTGCGGAAAAAACCTTCATAGCTTTCACAGAATCCTGGGAAAAAGCTTTCGTACTGTCTTTGGCAATATCAAGTATAAAGTTTCCGACAGCCTTTTTATCCGTAAATATGGTTATTATCATGCGCTGTTTGCATGGTTCTATCACTTCAAGAGATTTGCGGGCTTTTTCTTCATCAAAGAACTTGTATGCTGACTGAGGATCAACTATCATAACATCCTCGGTTTCAATGAGATCCGATGCGGTATATCCTACGCCCTGAAGTTTTTCAATACTATGTCCCCTGCTGGCCATAAAACATATATCGTCATCCCTTACCAGACATAAAAGACCGTAGTCGGCTTCTGTAACTATGTCAAAAAGTCTGTTGAAGATGTAGGTGAAATAATCTTTCTCTGACTCGCCTATTCTGTTTATAGTACTTGTTATTACTTCAAGAAGAACCTCAAGCTTGGTGGAAAGATCGTGAATATCATTGTACGACTGTTCTATTTCTTCATTCATGGCTATAAGTTCTTCATTCACAGCACTCATACTTTCATTTTGAGTATACTTCTTGACAAGGAACATGAAGGAAAGCTCCAGTATAAAAGCACCAATTATGGAAAAGACAGCAAGCAAAACCATACCTCCCGCAACATACCTGGCATTTTCCAAAGCTTCCTTTTCACTTATTACAGTATAAAAGATCCATTTAAGTTCCGGAATTTTTTCATAATAAGCAATTCTGGTGTTGCTTTTCTCACCGTAAGTTATAAAGCCGGATATATCTGTGGATTGTTCCAGTATCTTTTTGTAAAAAGTGTAAGCTCCAATTTTATCAGCCTGCGTATGAAGCACAGTCATTCCGTCATGCAAAAGAGCAAACGAGTAATCCGTCTCATAGTTTTTATCAGACTCGACAAGCTTTATAAGCTCATTCATTACAAAATCTATCCCTATAACTCCCAAAAGCTGTCCTTCATTGTCATACACAGCTCTGGCCACCGAAATTATATTTTGCTGATTATATATATCCTCATAGGGATCTGTCATTATAGTTATCCCAGGATTACGGACAGCCTTTTCATACCATAACCTTTCTCTATGGTCATAATCAGCAGGTAAACTTATCTGTGGATAAGATATGAAACTTCCGTCGGCTGCTCCAAAATATAAAAGATTAAGTCCCGAAAATGTTTCGATGATATTCCTGAATTTCATCTTTATTTCAAGGCTTTCAGCCTCAGAAATATCTGTTTTAAAATAACTCTCCCTGCCCAGCATATCGCTGAGATCCAAAAACTTCTGAATAAAGATCTTGACAGAAGTAATTTTATCAGCATTGCTTATCTGAAGATAGTGTTGAATATTTTTCAACTGTGAATCATATGTATTTTTAGATATTTTATAAGAAAAAAACAAAACAGGAATAAGACCTATCAGAACAAATATAGGCAGGAGTCTTTTATACCATAGTATTTTTTTCAGCATACTTTTCAGGCTTGCATACTCATCAGTTCTGTTATATTTAAAAATACAATGAGTCTGTTGTTTATTTTTATAACTCCCTTTGATTTATCCCTATATATTTCATTCTTTGACGATATATTCTCAAGACTGTTTTGATCAACAGAAAGAACATTTTTAACCTCATCAACAAAAATACCTATCTCTTCTTCATTTATTTTTAGGATCAGTATATTTGAGAACTTATGCTCCTGTCCGAGCGAAACATTAAGTATCTTTGTTATATCAACAACAGGAACTATCCTTCCTCTGAGATTGATGAGTCCTTCTATGAAATTTTTTGAGTTGGGAACAGGTCTTATCTCGACCATATCGTATACTATTTCAACATACTCCACTTCAACTGCAAACTCCTGATTGTTAATCTCAAAAGACAATACATCAACCATTTCCGCATCTCCTTTCATGAAAGTGCTCCCAGGTCTAATATGAGTGCTATTGATCCATCTCCAAGTATTGCTCCGCCATTGAAGGTATCAACATCGCTTAGAAGCTTTCCCAGGGGTTTTATGACTATATCGTCCTGTCCTAAAAGCACATCTACGATTATTCCGTATTTTTTATCTCCAAATTTTACGATTACTATATTTTTGTTTTCATCATACCCGGAATCCTCCTCACCGAAAATCTTATGAGGTCTGACAATGGGTATTACTTCCCCCCTGAGCATAAAAACCTCTCTGTCCTGGACAAACTTTATATCTCCTTTCACAAGCTTTTGGGTAGTATTTATATTTTCTATCGGAACTGCATAGACATACTTTCCGATATTGACAAGCAGTGCCCTCATTATTGAGAGTGTCAGCGGCAGACGTATATTGAACCTCATCCATGAACCCTTCTGGCTTTCAGTACTGAGACTGCCCTTAAGGTTTTCTATTTTCTGTCTCGGACCGCTTATTTCCTGGGGGATCACCCCTCTTCCGTCGCTCTGTATGCTTATAACCACACCGTTTCCCTCATACTTTGCGCTAAGCCTTATTGAGCATTTTTTGTTCTTGCCTTTGGTGATTCTTTCATTGGGATCCTCAAGATCCTGAATACTGAAGTTCAAAAGTTCCAGTATAGGCTCACTTATCTCTTCGGATACAGTTCTGTCAAGCTCGGTTTCTGTTCCCTGCATTATGAAATCTATTTCCTTTCCGCTCTGCTTTTCCAAATCTCTCATTATCCGCGGAAATTTGCTGAATACTGTTTCAACATTTACCATCCTTACCTTCATAACCACATTCTGAAGATCCAAAGTAATTCTGGAAAGCTGGGAAAGACTTTCATCAACTTCCTTTATGTTGTACTTTCTTAAAGTGTCGAGTATCCTGCTTTTGGCTATAACAAGTTCAGCCATCAGATTCATGAGCTCGTCCAATTTTGCGGTATCTACTCTTATGGAATCTTTTTCATTCATAGGCTTCCTCCTCTTCAACTTTAACTTTCTTCAGAATCCGTTTCATCAAATTAACATTAGCACTTATATTATATCACTATTATTATAATAATTTGAACTTTTTAATCTGATCATCCAATGATTTTGCCAGACTGTTTAGTTCTGCACTCATTTCACTTATATCATGAGACATCTGCATCTGGCGGTTTATATCGTTCACAGCATTGGTTATATGATCTTTTATATTGTTCACCATAGTACCGGCCCCTGTCATGGCTCCAGCCATCTCCTCTGTGGAAGCGCTTTCCTCCTGGGCATTTGCACTAAGAGTCTCTGTCATCTGCGATACTCTCTGGATCTGATTCATTATATTTGTAAACTTCTCATCAATCCCTTTTGCAGACACGTTTATATTTTTTATTATCTCAACTGTTTCAGCAGTAACTTCGTCCGCCTGTCTGCTCATACTCTGAATTTCTCCAAGGATCTCTGATATATTCTGAGTGGCCTTCTTACTCTCCTCGGCAAGCTTTCTTATCTCATCGGCAACAACAGCAAAGCCCTTTCCGGCTTCTCCGGCTCTGGCTGCCTCAATAGCAGCATTTAAAGCCAAAAGATTGGTCTGCTCTGTAATGGAGTTAATACTCTGAAGGATTTTTCCCACATTTTCACTGCGCTGAGCCAGATCCATAACCGTTGTACTGGTCGCATTCGCTTTCTCCACCGCATTTTCTATGGTCAGAAGAATCTCCTCAATTGACTTTTTCCCTGTCTCAGCAGAACCATTAACCTCTATTGCACTGCTAGCAACTTCCTGTGTGGATTTTGATATATTCTGTGCGCTTGAAGCTATTTCCTCAACACTTGCCGTTATCTCTTCTATTGAGCTTGCTGTAGACTGAGTTTCATTGTCTATGCCCGTTGATTTCTCATAAAGATTTTTGCCTGTCTGACTTGATTCATCTGCGTTTTTGGAAAGAAGTGAGGCCGTCTTGCTTATAGTGACTGCTGCTTTCTCAATGTTTTTCATAGAGATATTCAGAGAGTCAGCCATATTGTTCAGTGAACCTGCTATTACTCCGACTTCATCCTTTGATCTCACCTTAAACTTGACTGTAAGATCGCCCTTTCCGAACTTTTCTATCTCTGAAGAAAGTGCAACAAGTGGTTTGGAAATCGATGTCGATACTAAGAAAATTATGACCGCAACTATTACTACTGCAACTAGGGCTATGATAATTATTATCATCAAAAGACGGTTTGTTGATTCCAAAACTTTATTTATAGGCACTACTATTCCGAACGACCAGTACTGTCCGGTACTTCCGATCTCCATAGGAGTGAATATATAGTAAGCATCTGAATTAAGAAAAGAAGAGTGCTCCTGAATATGGAAATCTATTCCATTCTTGATATTGTTTAATACTTTTTCGGCTGTGCTTTCACCCTTTCCAGAAAAAGTATCTACATCCTTAAGATTCTTGCCTATTTTCTCAGTATTATTGCTGGCCACATAATTTCCCAAAGACGTGAACAACCTGGCGTATCCTGTCTCATAAGGTTTTATACTTTCAATTACTGCCTGGAAAGAGTCCAGTGAAAAATCAACT
>JAKJGQ010000116.1 GCA_022704305.1 Thermotogae bacterium
TGGATTTTCTTATTGGAAAGAGGTTTTCTAGCCTGAGCTTGTGCTGATCAGGATGAAAAATACCGTCTTTTGAATACTTTACGTCTTCGACTGAAATAAAGGCTTTGGAATCAAACATGTTGGTCGCTTCGTTGAAAGCTTTATATTTTGAACGGTGCATTATACTGTAGATTATATGAGCTTGTCCTGTGGAACCGCTGGCCTGTATGTTTGTTACCCCGTAGCCCATAGACCGCAGGGATTTTATAAACTCTACCGGGTCTTTTACAGTTATTATACGTACAGCTATCTTTCCTATGGCTAACTTGTCTTCCAGAACTATTCCTATATAGCTTCCTGCTGCGAATCCTCCTGCATAAGCAATTACATAAACTATATTATCCACACTCTGTATAACTTTACTGGCAACCAAAAGCCATATGGTTACTTCAAAGAAGCCTATAAAAGCAGCTATGGCTTTCTTTCCTTTGGAAACCATAATTATTCTTGTGGTTCCGAGTGAGACATCCAGGATTCTTGCAATGAAGATTACAATAGGCATAACTACCCATTTGAAAATGTCTGGTGACAGTAGATCATTCAAAACACTTCCCTCCAATCAGTTCAGATAAGTAGATTATACCATAAAAATCATTTGCCTAGACGTCTTGCCATTTCCTGGGCTATAAATGCACCTACATCCTCTGCAAAGGAGTTGGGGCCAAAGCCTGCATCAAAACCGATCTCTTTGGCCAGCTCATGAGTTATTCTGGCACCTCCGGCAACAAGAACCACTTTGCTCCTTATACCTTCGGCTTCAAGCATTTCTACAAGTTCGGTCATGTTTTTTATATGCACGTTTTTCTGGGTTACGGTCTGAGATACAAGCAGGGCATCTGCTTTAAGCTCTATCGCCTTTGCAATAAAATCTTCGTTTAAAACCTGACTCCCAAGATTATATGCTTCAAACATCTCGTATCTTTCAAGTCCGTAATGTCCGGCGAAGCCTTTCATATTCATTATAGCATCTATTCCGACTGTGTGTGCGTCAGTGCCTGTACTTGCACCTACCACCACGATTTTTCTGTTTAAAGTCTGTTTTATGTACTCATCAATATCCTTCATGCCCATCTTCTTCACATCAGCTTTTGCAACATGAATTGAAGTGAAGTCTATCGTTTTGGTGCATTCACCGTAGGCATTGAAAAAGGTGAAGCCCGGTGCCAGTTCCTTAAAATATACAATCTGAGGGTTCTCAAGCCCCATGCTTCTGATTACATCCTTTGCAGCCTGCAGAGCCTCGTCACCGCACGGTACGGGAAGGGTAAAACTTAACTGTACCTTACCGTCGTTCATGGTGTCTCCGTAAGGTCTTACGGACTTAAGATCAAGATTTTTGTCAAAATCCTTGTGATCAAGGGAGTATAGTCCACCGCTCATCACAATCCCTCCTTAAGCATCTTTTCAATGAATGGATTAAAGTAATACTTGCCTTTTTCAAATACTCCGTCTCCGCCTTTACCGCCATTTATAGGCCTTTTTACATTTGCAAAAACACCTTTTTCAAGAGAGTTAAAGAGACCTTCTTTTTCTATTTTTTCAAGCAGTTCGACTGACCTGTCAAGTACAGCTCCGGCTCTTGTCTGAATTATACCTCCGTCTTTAAAGGTAACCTCATCACCTATGTTTTTGAGGTTGTTGAATATATACTGTGCATTTTCAATGGCCAGATATCTGTCAGACATAAAAGGAGTATGTATGGCTTCGGTCAGCATTCCTAGAAGCTGTATGCCCTGCTTGGTCCATATGGATATGATATTGAAGAGAGTGTCCTGTATATATCCATTGAAAATATTTCCGGTCATAAACTTGGTCGGGGGCATATACTTAAGCGGTGCATCCGGAAATATTTCCCTTGCCATCTGTGCCTGTGCGAGTTCGTACAAAAAGCCGTTTTCAATAGTAGGATCCATTTCAAAAGCATGTCCTAGGCCCATCTGTTCCGGTTTTATCCCTGCCGCCAGAGCAAGCTGTTCATTTATGAACTGGGAGGTCAGAACAGTATGCGCTTCTTCATATGCGTCCGCTGTTGTCAGATAGTTATCCTCACCAGTATTTATAATTACACCTGCGAATCCGTTTATAACTCTTGAAAAAAACTGGTCTATTATAGTTCTTTTCATATTAATATCCCTGAAAAGGATTCCGTAAAGTGCATCATTAAGCATCACATCAAGTCTTTCAAGTGCTCCCATGGCAGCAATTTCAGGCATGCACAGCCCGGAGCAGTAGTTGCACAGGCGTACATACTTTCCGGTTTCATGTGCAACCTCATCCAGAGCTTTACGCATTATTTTGAAGTTTTCCTGTGTTGCAAAGGTTCCTCCGAAGCCTTCAGTTGTAGCACCATAAGGGACATAGTCCAGAAGGCTCTGACCTGTTGATCTTATAACGGCTATTACATCCGCTCCTTGTCTTGCGGCCGCCTGTGCCTGCACGACGTCTTCATAGATATTTCCTGTAGCTACTATAACATAAAGATAAGGTTTTTTTCCTTCACCGATCTCTTTTATAAAATTACTTCTTGTCTGTCTGTTATTCTTGATTCTTTCAACGGTTGTATCAACTGTGGAAGAAAGTTTTTCACGGATATCTTCAGGGCTGTTGAGCTTAAGCCTTGCTATATTAATACTTCCCTGCGATACTGAAACAGCTATTTCCTGAGGGCTCATACCAGTTTCTATCATGGCATTGCCTATATAATAAGCTGTACCCTGTGAAAGAGCGTTATTTTCCTTCAGGTGATCAACCAGAACATTTGGAAGAGGTATACCTTCATTATTAATTCCATCTATGCCCAGAAGTCTGCATATGGTCCTTTCCGTAGAAGTTGTCGCATGTTCTTTAACAAAATTCTGGACATCCAAAGCAATTTTTTTTGCATAGGTTCTGGCCTTTCCAACTTTTGTAAAATCAATTCCAAGCTTACTTTCCATCTGCGCAACCTCCCTTTTGTGCTTCATTAAGAAACATTTCAGCGCGAGTTATCAGTTCATTATCGACATCCAAAAGTCTGGCAATGGTCAGTGCCTCTTTGGGAACCGAAGTCCAGCCATCTTCTGAAATGAGTGAATAGTCTATGTAATCTGTAATATTTTCCCGTTTTATTTTAGAATCTCCTATCTTGTCCTTTCGTATTCCTGAAACTCTGTAATGTTTGGCATTTTTTGACAGTACACCGTCATAGTGAGTTGTTATAACCGCATATACGTCATGTTCGGCCAGAATGCTCATAACCGACCGTACAATAGCCCTTCCCTCCTGCGGATTGGTAGTTCTTGCCAGCTCATCAATAAGAATCAGGCACTTTTCACCGTTTTGCGAATGGTTTATGCACTCGCTGACCTTAAGTATCTCAAAGGCGTAGGAAGAAAGCCCTTCATCTATTGACTGTGCGTCTTTTGTAATAAGAAAAATAGATTCTACAGGTGTGATACGGGCAGTTTTGGCACAGATAAAAAATCCTGTTTGAAACATCAGTTGATTAAGAGCCAGGCTTTTAAGAACCACTGTTTTGCCACTCATATTTGCTCCTGTTATTACGGTAACCGGATGGTTCAGATCAATATCAACAGGCTGAAATCTCTTCTGATTTTTTGAAAGAATACTGTTCAGTTCAATATTGAATAACTGTTCATAATATATTCCGCGCTCTGAAAGCTCAGGACTGCATAGTCCGTAATTCATTATAAAAAGGGCTTTTGCGGTTGAAAAATCTGCATAAGCCAGTGAAGAAAGGTTATGAATCATCGACGGAGCATAATCAGAAAGCTTTTGAGAAAGCTCTTTGCGCACGGTATTCTCAATAGAATTTTCAAGAGCTGCGGTATTTATAAGCTCCTGCTCGTCTACCGGGAAAGTGCCGGCAATCTTCTGCTTTTTTTTCCGAACCTGTGCCAGCTCTTCGGAGTACTCGTCATATATATAAAACGACGGCATACAGAGATTCACAGGATCAAGCAGTGAAAATGCCTCTTTAAGATCTTTTATTTCTAGGAAGTCCATATATTCAGGGATATACTCTTTAAGCCTGCAGCAGAGCATAGAGAAAATTTTTATTTCAAACAACTGTATATCGTCCAGTGTTTCTTTAAGCTCAAGCTTATGGCAGGTCTGAGATATATCCTTGATATGACCTATTATTTTAGAAAACTCTTCCTGCATGGAGCGATTCTGAGACGCAAAACGTATGAATGCCTTGGTTTTATGGATTTCCACGGATATTTCATCATAGTCAGTCATAAACGGAAGGTTTTTGATATACTTTCTGCCAAGCGGACTTTGAACTTCCAGTAGAGAGAGGATATAATCAAAGCCGCAGCTTTCAATCAAGTCCCGGGATAAGAGCATCAATATCACCATCTTTCAGAACATCTATTACAGGAACAGACAATACAGTTCTGAGCCTGTTTTTCAGCTTATCGGAGCTGAAGGAGTAACCACTTGGAGATGTCGGGTTTATAGTAACTGCCACAAGGTTTGAAGCATTAAGAACCTTTAATCCTCCTGCCTTTTTAATAAAAATTTCATAGGTGAGGTGATCAGCAAAGACTTTCGTAAAGTCAGTAACTACAATCTGAAGATCTCTTAAAAAGTCCAATGAACATAAATTTTTAAGGACTTTTGAAGAGACAACACCGTTTATATAAACAATATCCGTAGATCTTTTAATGTCAGAAGCACAAAAACCTACGGAAGGCGAATCCGTAAGTTTTTTGGCACACATGCTTTCCCTTTCTATAGTCCACACACCCTGACCAAGTGTGGCCAGAACCATTGAAGTAATTTTATCGACAGGCTTTAGTAAGGCGAGATCCACTTTATACTTGGTCTGCCTGACAAGCTCATTCATATCCAAAGTCAACGCCGCTCCGGTTGAAAGAATCATTGCGTCTGTCACATCG
>JAKJGQ010000117.1 GCA_022704305.1 Thermotogae bacterium
TTTCTTTAGGCAGGGCTGAGAATATAATGGTGCTTGTCACCGGCGAGGTCATATTCATCAATGAGTATCTCAGGGCATAGCATGCTGTAAACAGGTAAGGATCACGTATATACCCCAGCATCATAACAAGCGGAATAACTAGAAACTGCATCCATGCTGTGTATTGGACAGCGCCGAACTTTTCCGAGAGTTTGTGTGAGTAAAATGATCCGATAGCGGTACCTAGTTGTGCTACTGAAAGAGCCGCTCCGATCATAGCTGGACTCATCTTGAACAGATCAAAAAATATCAAGTTGCCAAAATTAATGAATAGACCTGCTCCAAAGCCGACAAAAGCAGTCGTTAGAACATATCCGGTGACTATTCGTTTCTGCCCGCAGTTCAGTCCTTTCAATACCAGAAGATCCTGAGTTTTTACTTTGACCGGTTCATCCGCATATGAAAGATTTATTATGACAAGGGTAGAAAGTACAAAAGATATGCCTGCTAAGATCAGGGTGAATTTTAAACCAAATATATCTCCGAAATATCCGCCAATTATATTGCCTATCAGACCGCTTCCCATACTTACTCCGGCATTGTACCCAAAAGCCTTGGCTCTTGTCCTGTTGTCTGTAAGTTCAAGGATTATGACATTTAAAAGGATATTCCGCGCTACTCCCATTCCTCCGTTTAAGAAAGCTGTATAGATAAGCATGTCAGGATAAGGGAAAAAAGCCCTCAAAAGCATTATCAGACCTGAAATGCATGCTGTAGCAACAATTATCTTCTTTTTGCCCAAGCTGCTTCCGAAGACCCCAAGGAGAGTTCCTATTATTGCCGAACCGTAAAGTTCAAGAGATGTGAAGTTCCCGATTGTAGAGTTTGTAAGTCCGTTATTGCGTAGAAAAAGATTGAAAACCACGCTATAGATGGATGCGCTGGTTCCCGAAATAAGTGAGTACAGTATTATGCTTTTTACCTTTGCGCTCATTCTGATGCACCTCAAACGTTTGTCTTGCTAACAAAATCATTATACATATAAAAGGTTACGGAAATGCTTAAAAAAAATTATCTTACAAAGTATATCGGTTTAAAGTTTTATGGTATAATTCGAATGCGGAGGTGAATAAAGTTGATCCCTAAGAAACTCGGAATTTTCAATATGATGGAGTTTATTGTAGCTGAAATAACAGAAGACCTCTTTCTTATGAACAGTTTTCAGATATGTCAATGCGATAAGTGTAAGACTGACGTTATAATAATGGCTCTTAACAAGCTTCCCGCCAGATATGTGATTACGGAAAAGGGTCGCATATTTACAGAAATAGAAACATGTAAGTCGCAGTATAAGGTTGATGTGCTTAAGGCAGTCATTGAAAGCATAGAGACTGTAAGGGCCAGGCCGAGTCATCCGCCTCAGAAGATGAAAAGTTCTGTTCCTGACGGTATAGAGGATCCCAATCAGGTTGAAGCTTTTCTTGATGAGCTTGAGGATATAATTAACAAAAAATCAACAAAAAACAATTGAGTTCTTTGTTAATTGATTTATAAAAAAAGCTTTGAAATATAAGATTAATGGATATTAGAGAAAATAATGCTTTGAATCAATTCAAAGTATCTTATTTTTTTGTTAACGAAAAAGTTACCAACCTGTTTGTTCTTTGTATACTGTGTTATCTTCTTTTCACCCAAAAAAATTAAATTTATAGTATACTTAACAGGGATTATTTATGGAGGGTACAACAATGTTTGAGAACCTGCAGAAAAAAATGGCGAGTGTCTTTAAAACTCTCTCCGGCAAAGGAAGAATATCAGAATCAAACATAAAAGAGGCCGTTAATTCGGTCAAGCTTTCGTTGCTTGAAGCCGATGTCAATTACAAGGTAGTCAAGGAACTGGTTGAAAAGCTTAAGGTTGAATCCATAGGTGCTAAGGTAATGCAGAGCCTATCACCTGACCAGGAGTTCATAAGAATAGTCAGAGATGAACTGGTTGAAATAATGGGTGGAAAAGAACCTGTAAAGTTAGATCTTAAAAGAAATCCTGCTTATATAATGTTGGCAGGGCTTCAGGGAAGCGGTAAAACCACAAGTGCCGCCAAACTTGCCAAAATGTATAAAGAAAAAGGGCGTAAGCCTCTTCTTGTAGCTGCCGACACGTACAGACCAGCTGCTATAGAACAGCTTGTTCAGTTAGGAAGGCAGATAGATGTTCCAGTTTTTTCGGGGGATAGAAAGAATGCCCTGGAGATAGTAAAACAGGCAAAAGACTTTGCAATAAGAAATATACATGATATTGTTATTATTGATACCGCCGGAAGACTCCATATTGACAGTGATATGATGGCTGAAGTGAGAAAGATTCATGATATGGTTAATCCAGATGAAACCCTCATGGTAGTTGATTCTATGATGGGACAGGATGCCGTAAGAGCTGCAACGGAGTTCAATAATCAGTTAGAGCTTTCAGGATTTATAATAACCAAGCTCGACGGTGATTCAAGAGGCGGAGTAATAATCTCTATAAGGTATGTAACTTCCAAGCCTATAAAGCTGGTGGGTCTGGGTGAAAAACTCGATAATCTTGAGCCTTTTTATGCTGAAAGGTATGCCGGCAGGGTTCTTGGAATGGGAGACGTTCTTACGCTCATTGAAAAAGTCGAAAAAGAGGTTCAAGGAGAAGAAGCGGAAAAAGCGGCGCAGAAGTTCCTTGAAAATAAGTTTGACCTTGAAGATTTTCTCCAGCAGCTTAAGCAAATAAAAAAACTTGGTCCTTTAAGTCAGATTCTTGAAATGCTTCCGGGAAATATTCCAAAGGAGAATGTTGATATTGCCAAAGGCGAAAAACAGATGAAGAAGATGGAAGCTATTATCCAGTCTATGACTCCCCAGGAGAGGAAAAACCCGAAGGTACTTAATTTTTCAAGGAAACAGAGAGTTGCCAAAGGCAGTGGTACATCACTTCAGGAAATTAACAAGGTTCTTCAGTCTTACGAGGAAATGAAAAAGATGATGAAGCAGTTCAAAAGCATGGGGAAAAAGAAGTTCTTTGGGAAAATGCCATTTAATATGTAATATTTAAAATATTCAGGAGGTGTTTTTTAGCATGGTAAAGATAAGATTGAACAGAATGGGAAGAAGGCATCAGCCGTTTTACAGATTAGTAGTGGTCGATTCAAGAGAAAAAAGAAGCGGACAGTATATTCAGTCGCTTGGATTCTATGATCCAATAAACGATAAGCTTCCGTTTAAAGTAGATTCGGAAAAAGCTATTGAATGGCTCATGAAGGGTGCTCAGCCTACTGATACTGCAAGAAATATACTTTCAAGAACCGGAGTTATGAAGAAATTTGATGAGATGAAGCATGCCCAGAAAGTTGCCAGAAAAGAAAATAAGGGAGCAGCAAATTAATGAAAGAGTTTTTAGAAGAAATACTGAAGAGAATTGTCAAGCATCCTGATGATATAGCGATAGTTGAGTTTGACGATACTTCAGTGAAGACTTTTGAAATTATTGTCAACAATGAAGATGTAGGTCAGATTATAGGAAAAGACGGAAGAACTATAAAATCGATCAACACCATCCTGAATGCTGCCAAGTCCAGCGAAGGTAAGAAGTTTGTCCTTAAGGTCATAAGGTGAGCGGATGCAAAGACTTGACGACCTGCTGAAGGATAGGATATCGGTTGGAAAGTTTTCAAATACCCATACTTTGAGCGGAGAACTTAAACTTCTGCCATATACAAATGCAACCGAAGTTTTTTCGGATCTTGATGAAGTTCTTCTTTTCAACCCGGAAAAGAAAAGTTTTTTCTTTTCCAAGGTTCTGAAAGTAAGAAGATCCAACAGACTATTTATACTTAAGCTCGCAGGCGTCGAAGATGTTGTATCGGCAGAAAAGCTTATCGGATTTGAGGTTTTTGTAGACAGAAGCAAAATGCCGCATACAGGTGCTGATGAGTACTATTTTTATGAACTTATCGGCTGTTCGGTTTTTGATGAAGAGGACTTCCTTTTAGGAACGGTTGAGGAAGTTTTTCAGACAGGCTCCAATGATGTTATACTCGTCCAAAAAAGCATAAGCAGATTTGAAAAAGAAGAGCTTCTTATTCCCTTGATAAAGCAGAATGTGATAAGTATAGACAAGCTAGGCAAGGTGATAAAAATAACGAAGCCGCAGTACTATGAAGATGATCAGAAAGATGAAGATTAGCGCTGTCAGCATTTTTCCGCAGATATTTTCTGTTCTTTCGGATTATGGAGTAACGGGAAAAGCTCTGGAAAAAAAGCTTATTGATTTTACTGCGTTTGATCTGAGAGAGTTTACCAGTGATAAGCACAAAGTTACGGATCGGCCGGGTTTTGGCGGTGGGGCCGGAATGGTGATGCTTATAGAGCCATTCTTCAATTTTTATGATTATTACATGAAAACCTATTCCGCAAAACCTTATGTAGTGCTTATGTCTCCGGCTGGAAAGACTTTTACAAACGATATTGCCAGAGAGCTTTCGCAAAAAGATGATCTGGTGTTTTTCTGCGGCAGGTATGAAGGCATAGATGAACGGATAAACAGCATAGTCGACATGGAACTTTCCGCAGGCGATTTTGTGATGACAGGCGGAGAACTTCCTTCGATGCTTATGATTGATGCCATATCTAGATTTATTCCTGGGGTTGTTGGAGATGAAAACAGCGTTATAAACGACTCTTTTTACGATGGGCTGCTTGATTATCCGCATTATACCAAGCCAGCCGTTTTCAGGAACATGACTGTACCGGAGGTTCTCAGGAGCGGTAACCACAAAGAAATAGATTTATACAGGAAAAAACAGAGCTTTATCAACACGATACTTAAAAGACCTGATCTTTTCATAAAAAGAGAACTTTCCGCCGAGGACAAGAAAGTGCTGGTCGAAATAATTACGGAGCTG
>JAKJGQ010000118.1 GCA_022704305.1 Thermotogae bacterium
TTTTTACATTAGTTGTTTTATTGAGCATCCTTTCCATGGGTGCAACAGTAAATCTTAAAATAACAACATATAATATAAGACATGGACTGGGAGTTGATAATGTTTTCAACTTTCAGAGAGTTAAAGAGACCATACAGAAGATCAACCCAGATATTCTTATACTCAATGAAGTGGATCAGGGGAATGCACGAAGCGGTGATGTATACCAGGCTAAGGAAATAGCAGCTCTTATGGGTATGGAGTATTATTTCTACGCAACCGAAGGTAAGACCAATTATGGGATAGCCGTTTTGTCAAAGTATCCTGTGATAAAAGCCGAAGGCTTCAATTTGCCTCAGCCGCGTTTTATGAAGGCGGTTCAGAGAGGCTGTATAAATATGATTGTCAACGTTTGCGGAAAAGAACTGAGCATATATGGCGCACACTTTGGTCTGGGAGGTTTTCAGGAAGTTCAGAAGGAACTTGAAGAAATATACAAAAGGTATCAGAATAATCCTATAACCTCGGTAATAGGTGGAGACTTCAACCTTGAATGGGCACCTTTGCGTTCAACTGTTCCACAGATGTTTAAAAGTGATTTTAAATCATCAAACCATTCTATAGGTAAAGACTTATACACAATTCCGGCTGACAGTCCCGGTCCGCAGATAGACTTTCTTCTGGTGACCAATGATGTTATAGTGAAAGATACCTATACTTATGATTCATGGGCTTCAGACCATCTTCCGGTAATTGCGGAGATAGAACTTGAATTATGAGGAAACTGGCAGTAATTTTGGCTGTGATTTGTCTTGTGCTCTGCAGCTGTTGCTGTAACTCTCCGGAACGTCTTGCAGATAAAGGTTCAAATGGACATACAGGCGGAAACGGTGGTGAAGATGTGCAGAAAAATACGCTAAGAGTAATGACATATAATATACATGGTGGAAAAGATTCTTATGACAATGACTCTATGGAAAGGATTATAGAGCTTGTAAAAAGAATAGATCCTGATGTGCTTGTGCTTAACGAGGTTTTGGGAACTAGGGGTTTCCCGGATGAAAACCAGGCATATAAAATTGCCGCAGAGTGCAAGATGAAGTACTATTTTGGCAAAAGTATAAACACAGGTTTTATGGGTATCCAGGAGTTTGGTAATGCTGTTTTAACAAAGTTCAGTATAAAGAAAGCATACAAGAAGCATCTTTTTTATTATGACAACAGTCCGGGATACAGTGAGCAGAGGACATGTTCGTGCGTATGCATAGATTACTTTGGCAAAGATCTTTGGATATATGCTACCCATCTTGGACTAAAGGATATCAAGACTGAACGTGGGAAGCAGCTTGATAATATATTTGAGCAGATATTGGCAAACGGCGGAAGTTCAATTTTAGCCGGTGATATGAACGAAAAATGGGAAGTACTTCAAAAATATGATCATAAGGTCTACAAGAATAATTTTTACTCATCGAACCATAAACTACTCAACAAAAGCATACAAACATTTTCAAAAAGCACGGAGCAGATAGATTACATATTTTTGAGCAACGATATTAAAATTAAAAACTGCCAAAACTTTATATCCGATGCTTCCGATCATTATCCTCTTGTTGCTGATATTGAGATATAAAGGGATGAAAATAATGAAAGTACCGTTATTGTTTGTAACGATAGATGCCCTGGGACCTGATCTGGTTCAGAAAGCAGATATGCCTTTTCTTAAACAGATGATAAGTCAGGGAGCAAGCGTGAAAAATGCGACGTCTTGTTTTCCTACGCTTACAACGCCTATGATGAGCACCATACTTACGGGTATGTATCCACAGAATCACGGTATTCCGGCCAACTACAAGCTTTTCTTTGAAAAAAAAGAGGCTGAGGGTACACTCCGAAACCTAAAAAGCACAACTATTTCAGAGATACTTATGAGTCAAGGATACAAAACTTTATCTGCTCAGCATTTTATGCTTGCCGACTACGACGGGAAAAAGAGATGCAGCAGATACATTGAGCCGGGGGGAGGAGATCCTCAGGTTCTTACGCAAGCTATAATTAAAGCTTTTGAAACAGAAAAGTACGATGCAGTTTTTACAATATACCAATCAGTTGATAACACTGGACATTCCCACGGTCCCCTTTCCGATACCAACGTTAAGGCAGCCGAAGAGATAGATAGGAATATGAAAGAGCTTTATGAATTTTTGAAAAAAGAATGGGGGGAGTTTCTGACTGTAGTTTCCTCCGACCATTCCATGAGCAGAGCCGATAAACATTCTAATTTCTCCATAGAAAAAATTCTTGAAAAATACTCTTTGAAGTATGAATTTTACCAACCTGGTGATAAGATCAGCCAGAATATTGATTGTGCCCTTCTTAATTTTCCTATGGTTCCTATATTCCTGATGACGGATAAAGCCAGAAGTTCCGGGGAAGAAATTATTAAAGATCTTCGTAACGATAAAGAAGTAGAGGTTGTATACGATAAAAAGCAGATGAAAGATTTGGGAAACGAGCTTTACGGAGATATCTGCTATAGTCTGGTAAAAGGACACAGTACATCTAAACTGCTTTTGATACCGTTTGCGAAGTTCGGATATCACGGTACTGTACACGAAAAGCCTGCCGTAATAAACTACTTTGGACCCATGGTTTGCAAAAGACAGATTGAAAGCTCAGAACTGGTTGATATAGTTCCGACGGTCCTTAAATATCTCGGAATGAGTTCTGAAATTAAATTTGATGGTACTGCAAAATAAAGCAGTAAAAGGAGATAGATAAAGTTGATACTGTTTGACTACCATACCCACACTAATTTCTCCGATGCTAATTATGGGTTTGATGAGCTTTTGGAGGAACTGAAAAAAACCGACATAAAAATAATTGGAATAACCGATCACTTTGAAAAAAATCTTATGCAAAGCGTTAAGGTTTCAAAAAGCGAGTATGAAAAAGCTTTTGGAGTTTTCAGGGACAAATGTTTTGATTGTGGAATAACTGCTGTTTTAGGAGCAGAAGTCGGGATGAAGGAGAAGGAATTTCTTCCGTCTGATAATCTTCCAGATGTCAGCTATATAATAGCAAGCTTTCATCAGATGCCGGAAAAGGGTAGTATGACGGAGAAAGAGTACTGGGAGTACTATATGAATGTGGTTGAGTACGGGTTGAAAAACTTCAGATTTGATATAATCGGTCATATAGAAGGCTATATGCCTGTTGCCCCTTTTATGCATGAAGAAGCTTCTTTTGATGAGCGGAGGAGTACCGAGAAGCTTTTCGCAAAAAAATATTTTTCGCTTGACTGGTATGAGAAAATTTCAAAAATAATGCATGACAGAAATATAGCCATTGAAATACACGGAGGTTCAAAATCTCCCCGGATTGAGGTTCTCTCCGTCATGAAGAAGAACAATGTTAAGTTCTCCTTTGGCTCGGACACCCATTCGCTTGTCCAGTTGAAAAAACACAGAGAATACTTTGATTACGCGGTAAAAGCGCTTGATCTTAAAGAAACAGATTTTATCAAATTAGGAGGAGAAGTATGCAGAAAATAGCCATAATAGGCTGTGGCATGATGGGTAAAACACATTCAAAAGCTTATCAGAATATGAAAGACCTTGATATATGCGTGAAATACGTTTCCGATCTGGACCATAAAAAGGCAGAAGCATGTGCGCAGATGCTTAATGCTGAAATACAGACATTTGAGAATATCTTAAAAGATCCCGAAATAACTATTGTCGACCTGTGTACACAGACTTTCACGCATGCAGAACTTACAGAAAAGGCAGCTTCAATGGGTAAAAATATTTTCTGTGAAAAACCAATTGCCTTAAGTATAAAAGATGCACAGAGAATGATTGACGTATGCAAAAAAAATAACGTAAAGCTGAGTGTCGGTCATGTGGTAAGATTTTTCCCGGAGTATATGAAAGCCAAAGAGCTTTTAGAAACTCCTGAAATCGGCAGCGGAGCAGTCGCAAGATTTTATAGAGGCGGTAACTTTCCATCCCACGGAACTGACAATTGGTTTGATGATATAAAAAAGAGCGGAGGAGTCTTTGTTGATCTTTCAATACATGATTTTGACTATCTCAGAACAGTTTTTGGCGAACCGGAAAGTATAATTGCCAGAAGCGTAAAGCTTTCTGAAACCAAAGAATGCAAAAACAATGACCACGGGCTTGCTGTAATAAGGTTTAAAAACGGTGTACTCGCCCATGTGGAAGGAAGCTGGGCAGAGCCTGACAATATGCCGGTGGGATTTCATACAAAATTTGAAGTAAATACCAAAAACGGAATGATACACTTTGATGCTACAGAATCAATGACCTTCAATCTGCAGCTTAAAAGGAAGCAGAATAACTATGTGGCGGCAAGACCTTCAGAGTACAATCCTTACGAGCAGGAACTGAGAGTATTTATAGATGCAGTACAGAACGGCAGTGAAGTAAAGGTAAGCGGTGAAGAAGCCCTCAAATCACTTAGAGTTGCTCTTGCAGCCAATATTTCCGCTAAAGAAAAAAGACCGGTATTGATCGAAGAGGTGAAATAGTATGATAAAAATAGGAATCCTTGGAATAGCTCATACTCACGGGTACAGTTATGTACGACAGATAAACAAAATGCAGGATGCGCAGGTAACAGGCCTTTATGAAGAAAACGTTGAATTCGCAAAGAGAGCATCGTCAGAACTTAACCTTAAATTATTTAACACCCCGCAGGAACTTCTGGATAGCTGTGACGCTGTAATTATTGCCAGTGAAAACTCTAAACATATGAAGTATACAGAAATGGCTGCACTTAAGCATAAACATGTGCTCTGTGAAAAACCTATAGCGGTAAACATAAATGATGCAGAGCATATGATAAAAGTATGTAAAGAAAACAATGTTGTTCTTCAGATAGCTTTTC
>JAKJGQ010000119.1 GCA_022704305.1 Thermotogae bacterium
GGCAAGCAGTTCTGAGACTTCCTGCGGGGTATAGTACTCTCCTCCGCTTTTGCCTGCGTTGGAGGCATACATGCCCATAAGGTATTCGTATGCGTCACCAAAGGCATCGATGGTGTTGTCCTGATAATCACCCAGCTTCATTTCTGCAACGGCATTTAATAGTTTTACGAGTTTCTCATTGCGCTTTATTACAGTGCTTCCAAGCTTGTTGCTGTTTACGTCTATATCATCAAACAAACCTTTGAAATTTTCTTCGCTTTCTGTTCCCAGCGCAGAGGCTTCAATTTTTCTAAAGACTTTTTCCAGAGTTTCATTAAGGTTTTCGTCTTTTTTTGATTTCATGCGGACATTTTCAAACAGTTCTCCCGGTAAAATAAAAAAACCTTTGGTTTTTACCAATTCATCACGGAGTTCTTCGGCCTGACTGTCGGAAAGTTTTGCATAATCGAAGCCTTTTCTGCCTGAATCCCATTCTACACGGTTAATATAGGAAGTAATATTTTCGGATATATATCGGTAAAAAAGCATGCCCAGAACATATTGTTTAAAGTCCCAGCCGTCGACGCTACCTCTAAGGTCGTTGGCTATGTTCCATATAACCCGGTGGAGTTCTGCACGTTCCTGTTCTTTTTTGTTGTTCGTCATTGTTCTTTCCTTTCTCCGGATGTATCCGGCAGGTATTTTTTTTTAATATTATTAATTTTATTTTTTATCTATTGGTATTTTTATTAAATATGCTTGCTAACTTAATATATGTATACTTATATTATAACAATAAAAGTTCAAGTTAAGATGGTATTTTTTTCGTTTTTGGCTGCGTATTGCAAAAAGGTTATCCGGTATGGTAAAATGTTTGTTAGATGTGTGGAGGCGTTTATGAATAGGCGTTTTATTTTTTTGGTTGTTGTTGTTACTGTTTTGATCTTTCTTTTTTTCACTTTATCTGTCATAGATTCTTTAAACTCTTTCCGGTTAGTGGAAAGGGGAACTTTTGTTTTTAATGGCCATGAAACTGTTATAGGGTATGATTTTTATATAAAAACTTACGAGGTCACGTATAATGAGTTTGATGCCTATACCGACAGTTCAAGGCTTTTCAGGGCTGTAGATTACGATACCTCTCGAGGGTCACGTCCGGTATCTAATGTAGGATGGATGGATGCCATTGGTTATTGTAACTGGCTGAGCAGAAAAGAAAAGTTCCCGCAGGCATACGATAGCAGCGGGAATCTTATTGATGAAGCCGGGAATATAACCTCTGATCTGTCAAAAGTCTTTGGGTACAGACTGCCAACGCAGGAAGAATGGGTATATGCTACCAAAGGAGGCAGTCATTCAAAGAATTTTTCTTTTGCAGGAAGTAATGATCTTCTTGAAATTGCATGGTTCTGGCGCAACTCAGGAGACATGCTTTATACAAATGTTTATGATCCTAAGATTTTTTATACTTTAAATATGAAATCAAAACCGATAGGAAGAAAAAAACCAAATGAGATAGGTCTTTTCGATATGTTCGGCAATGTAAAAGAGTGGTGTATGACCATTCCTGCCAAAGGTAAAGAAGCTCCCGTCAAGGGTGGTTCTTATATTTCTCTCGAACCGGAACTTTCCTTTGAGTCGGTTGCCCTGACCGATAAGGAAACTCGTTCTTCAGAGCTTGGATTCAGAATTGTACGGACTGTCAGAACCAAGAATTAATTTTTGTTTTCAAAGAGTCTAGCCGCATCGCTTTCTGTCAGCGGTTTATAAAAGTAATAGCCCTGTACTGAATCGCAGTTGTTTTTTTCCAAAAACTCTATCTGTTCTTCGGTTTCTGCACCTTCGGCTATAACTGAAAAGTCGAGGTTATGCGAAAGTTCTATGACAGTTTTGGCAATACTTCCGTTGTCATAGTGCGGGTAATCTTTTATAAAGGATCTGTCTATTTTAATCTTATCTATAGGAAATTTTTTTATGTAGCTCAGCGATGAGTAACCTGTTCCAAAGTCATCAATTGCTATGCGCACTCCTATATTTTTAAGTTCAGAAAGCTTTTTCAGGACTTCTTCCATATTCTTTGCTACAATACCTTCAGTTATTTCTATTTCGAGATACTCCGGTCTGAGTCGAACCTTTTCGAGAACTTTTTTTATCTTTTCTACAAAGTTTCTTTCTTCAAACTGTATTATCGAAAGGTTTACTGCCATAACAACCCTTTTACCGTAAATTTCCTGCCACTTTTTATTCTGAAGGCATGCTTGTTCAAGTATCCAGTCTCCAAGATCTATTATTATCTTTGATTCTTCTGCAAGAGGTATAAACTTCGAGGGAGGTATAAGTCCGAAATTTCTGCTGTTCCATCTCACCAGTGCTTCAAACCCAATTATTTCTTTGGTTTTAAGATCCACCTGCGGCTGATATACGAGCCTGAACTCATTATTTATAAGTGCCTGACGCATTTCCTCTTCAAGCTGCATCTTTTCGGTAGAGCGTATGCTCATTTCTTTGGTAAAAAACTCATAGAAGCTCTCTTCAGATTTTTTGGCATAATGCAGTGCGGTTATAGCGTTCTGAAATATGATCCTGGGATCATCCGAATCATCCGGAAAAAAGCTTAATCCGTATTTGAAGGATATATCAAGTTCTTTATCGTTCAAGAAGTACGGCTTGTTAAGAACAAGGTTGAGGGATTCAAACCTTATAAGAAACTCCTGAAGGTCATGTATGCCTGAAATTATGACTCCAAACTCATCAGAGCTCAAGCGTGATGAGCAGTCGATATTAACAACAAATTTTGCTATGCGTTCGGCAATCTGTACTAATATCCTGTCTCCCTCGTTATGTCCTAATACATCGTTTATGCGTTTGAAATTTTTTACATCTATTACTATAAACCCCATAAACATACTTTCTTTTTTCATGTTTTCCAACTCAATGCAAAGTCTCTCTTTTATAGAGTTTTGATTGGGCAGGCCTGTCAAAAGATCGTATTTAAGAAGCTTTTCAAGGCTTTCGTTTTTTTCCATTATTTCGGTAAGGTCCCTAGAAACAAAAACAGTATAGGTACCTCCATCTGTTTCGTTATTAATAAGGTTTATAGAAACCAGCTGCATAAAGTCTTCGCCGTTTTTTTTCCTTGTCCACAGTTCGCCTTCCCAGAAGTAGTTCTGACTGACCGAACGTTTAATAAAATTGTATATTTCAACGTTATTTTTAGGGGATTCAAATGCTTTGACTTTTTTCCCTATTATCTCATTTCTGCTATATCCTGTATTTTCCATGTAGGCTTTATTGGCATAAATCACGTGGTCATCACCGTTGCTTATTACTATTGAGTCCTTTGAAACTTCAAATATTTTATGAGCCATAGTGAAGTCTATTTCGGGCTTTCGTGAACATGCGTTATCGGAAATTACTCCTGTGATGCCTACGGCAACACCTATATTATTTACTTCCCTCTGCATGACCATAGTAACAGTTTTACTCCCAAAAGACTCATCTCTCAGTCTGATTTCAACCTTGTGTATATCGTCACTTCCATTTTTAAGAATAATAGATCTGAAAAGACTTTTGTCTTCATCGATAACTTTCTGAAAAATTTCATGAACATTTACTTTTTGACGTTTTCCAGATATACCTAAAATTTTATAGAACTCGGGGGAGCCTTCAAAAGTTTTTTCAAACATATCGTACTTCCAAGTCCCGATATTGAACATTGTTCTAATTCTCTGAGCATCTTGCTCGGCTTTTTCAAGTTGCAAGGAGATACTCTGATTTTCAAGGATTTTTTCTTCGAGCTTACTGCCGTTAACGGTTATTCTATTAAGATTCTCCTTTACTATGAACACTATAATCAAAAAAATAAAAACCATAACTGCAAAAACGATGTTTTCATCTGATATGTTCCGTAGATACTTTATATAAACTCCTATCAGTACAGCTGCTGTAAAAATAAAGTACTGGTATCTTTTGCCCGGCAACAGAAAAGCAAGCAGTGAAAGAATCATCAATGCAGCCAGGTAGACGGTATCACTGAAATATCCATTATAAAAGATAATGTATATTCCACTTGTGGCTAAGATTATATCAACTCCGATTTCATGTTTTTTTAAAAGGTACAGTATAAGTCCTGCCACCGTCAGACTGCAAAGTACTATAGAATGAATAATTAGATTTCCATGCTCGGAAACTTGTCGCGTGAAAGGCAGAAAAGCACACCATAATGAAAGTATGCCCACAAACAGGTATATATATATACGCTTTGTCTTTTTGAACTCTTCAGATTCATTGGAAGTACGGAAAAAATACTCTATAATTTTGGGCAACCCTCACCACTTCCTAAAAATCGGTCTCCCTTATAAGGAAATCGCAGTATGATCCGGTTATAAAAGAATCCTCACGCCAGTTTCTGTTTTTAAAATAAGTATCGTATCTCAAACTTATAAGTTGTGAAATATTATTAGGTTTTTGATTCCCTTTATACTCTTTGTGCAGATGTAACGGGTAATTTATTTTGTGTGGCAGTATTTCTATTTTATTTTTATCAAGAGCTTCTAATACCGTACATGTAAAAACCGCCTGATGGAGAAACAGCCCGTACAAAGGATTTTCTCTGCAAATTTTTTTTATTTGTCCGTCCTCACCAGCTTTTATAAAGTTTTCAAGCCATTTTGAAAGAAGTTTTTCTTTCGGACTGAAAAGTATAAAACCACAGTTGAAGTAGGCTTTAATTTTTTCGTTTTCTGCTGAGGTCTCTACTTCAAAAAAATCCTGACCTCCCAGTATATCACACAATCTTTTCCAAAACTCAGAGTCTTCGTTTTCTGCTATACCAATAAGTTTTTTGTCAACGGGTCTTAGTCCGACAGCTTTATTTTTT
>JAKJGQ010000011.1 GCA_022704305.1 Thermotogae bacterium
TTCTGGTTCGGGAACTATTAGAAATACTCCTGTTCAGAATGTCCCTCTCGAAAGGCTTAATACAGATCTTCACCGAATAATTGAACAGAAGCTTACTCAAAGGGTTTTCACAGAAAGCATGGATCTTCAGATAAGTCCTCCCAATCTGGGAAAGGTAAACCTCGAACTCATAAAAACAGGCATGGCCATAAGCATTAATGTAATTACTGAAACGGAGAGCTCGAGGGAAAGCATTTCCAGGAATCTCCAAAACTTGGTTGGGACATTAAGGAACGAAGGATACAATCCCGTTCAGGTTAATATAAAATCAGAAAATAAAAACGATCTCATGCAGGATAATCAGCAAAAACAGCCTAATTATAAAGACCAGCAGGAACAGAAAAAAGATGATTCACAGGAGTTTGAAAAGATATTGAGAGGTGAGGAGAATGTTTAACGGAATAGAAAAAAATAATTTATATCTCAGCACAAGCGAAGCAGCAAGAAATAAAACCATAAAAAAAGAGTTGGATAAGGATGCTTTTTTACAGCTTCTTGTTACCCAGTTAAAGTATCAGGATCCTACTTCTCCCCTAGATAATAAAGAATTGATTGCACAGATGTCACAGCTCTCTACAACTGAACAGATAATGAATATGAGCAAATCATTCCAGGGCATGGTTGATTCACAGATTTCGCTCCAAAAGATGCAGGCATCGTCACTTATAGGAAAAAGCGCAGTGGTTGAAGCCAATACGGTTCAGCTTACACAGGGAGTATCAGAAAATTTTACCTACAATCTTGAAAAGGATTCGGTAATAAGCATAGAGATACAGAATGCTGACGGCAAAACAGTTTATTCCGAAAATTTGGGAGCAGTAAAAAAAGGCGTAAGCACATACCTTTGGAATGGAAGGGATAATTCAGGTACCAATATGCCCGATGGCGAGTATGAAGTAAAGCTCTACAGCTATGAAAACGGTAAAAAAACCGAAGTAGGCGGGCTTAGAGGCGGAAAAGTTGAAGCTGTGCAGTTTATTGATAAGGAATTTTATGTTCTCATAGACGGAAAAAGATATCCTGTGAAAAGTATAAAAGAAATTTCAAACATAGCATAACGGGAGGAATAGAACTATGATGAGAGCAATGTATTCCGGAATTACCGGTCTTAAAAATTTTCAGCTTCAGATGGATGTGGTCGGAAATAATATAGCAAACGTTAATACTACAGGCTTCAAGGCTTCAAGAGTAACTTTTGAAACAACCCTCCTGCAGACCCTTAAAGCAGGAAAATCACCGGAAAACCAGTATGGAGGAACTAACCCCATGCAGGTCGGGTTGGGATCAAAAATTTCATCGGTTGATAAGATATTCAGTCAGGGTTCTTTTCAGAACACAGGCAAAAAAACGGATCTTGCCATACAGGGGGACGGTTTTTTTGTTCTTTCCGACTCACAGGGAAATTACTTCAGCAGAGCAGGCAACTTTACTCTGGACTCTTCCGGATTTCTTGTAAACCCTTCGTCCGGCCTGAAACTCCAGGGATGGAGTGCGAAGATAGGTACTAACGGTCAGAGATATGTTGATACCAATGAACCCATAGGGGATGTAAAAATAGCAGCAGGACTTGTTATGCCGGCAAAACAGACTTCCTTTGTCAATCTTGCTCATAATCTTAATGCGGATGTCGGAGTTCAGGAAACTACTATGATAGTAAAAAGCACACTTGGAAAAGAGCTTCCAATTAAGTTCAAGTTTGTCAGGGATATGCGTGCCGAGTACAAGGAGAGAAATGTTTATACGTGGGAAAGTGAGCTTGTGAATACGGGTTCTCCATCATATGAATTTGCCAAATCAAACTACGATAAAACCCTTAAAGGTTCCGTGGAACTTGATAATGCCGGTAATGTCGTTAAATGGAGCACATTTAAGAACGGAATGGAGACTATGGGTGTAGATACAGATTCCAAGCTTTCGATATATGACGTATCCGGAAACCTTAGGATCAACAGAAGCAACGAAGCTGTTGATGGTTCATCGGCTGGTATGGAGATAGATTTTTCCACCGTCACTTATGATGTAGCCTCTGCTGCTACACCAGCTGGTCTGGATGCTTCCAAACAAGCTGTGAAATTTGAATTTGACGGATCAGCAACCAATACCAAAGTTAAAGTTACGGTAGTAGAAGAAGGAAAAGAGTACTCCGATACTTACGAACTTGCCGACAACCAGGTTTCAACTATAAACGCATTCTTTAACGGGGGTACTGATGTAGGAGGCAAAACTCTTATAATAAACGGCAAACAGCTTAAAGCTGCCGCCCTTATAAGCGGAGCCGCAACAGACAGGGTAAACATAAACTCCATCACATGGCCTACCATGGTTGACGGGACTCTTGCCGGAACTTCTGGCGGAACGGCCAGAGATTTTTCACTCGCTGGCGGTATAAAACTCACAGATACTGTTAAAGGCCAGGATATTTACTATGATCCGAAAAATGTCAAAGTTACAGTTACCAATGCTGCCGGAGCTATACCCGGAAGTGTTACGGTTTCTCTCACCACAAAGGATGGTGTAAAGAACTTCACAATAAACGGAACAGTAGATGCAGGAGTTGGAAAGAACGTTTCTTACCAGCAGTTTAACGAAGCCTTCAGCGATGGCGTAAAGAACGGCAACCTTAGGATAACCGGTCTCAGCCTAAGCAATGGGCAGGATACTGATGAACTTACGGCAACGGCTGCTACAGGAGTTACGTTTGCATCGGTAAAAAACATTATACAGCCGCCTTCCGGAGGATCACCTAAGTTTGTAGATGTCAATAATCCTCAGAACTTTGTTGTGGCTGGATATAAGGCTCCTACAGTTGCAGCATCCACCCTCGTATATGATTCGCTTGGACAGGCTTATAACGTATATCTTAATTTTACAAAAATAAATGAAAATACATGGTTCTGGAAAGCTCAGATGGAGGACGGAACACCTCTTTACAAGCTTAATGAAGACGGTACAAGAGATATGACAAGCTTTGCCGACGGTGTAATAGCTTTTGACGGCAATGGCGGTATTATGAGCACTAATTGGAGGCTAAGGGAAGACGGAACAATAGATACCAATACCACAGATAACAATAACGGTTCACTAGGATTCTGGTTTGATCCAGCTAAACCAGGAGCGGCACCTAATCCTACCTATAATCCCAGTTCGATCTCAGCAGCCGGACCTGTGATGGCACAAGTAAAGTTTCAAGAGTTGACGCAGTTTGCTTCTCCGCATTCGATAGCGGTTACTGAACAAGATGGAAATTCTGAAGGTACTCTTGATTCTTTTGCTATAAATGAAGTCGGACAGATAATAGGAACTTTTACCAACGGGAAGTCGGATGCTTTAGGTCAGGTTGCCCTTGCTGTTTTCAATAACCCGGCTGGTCTGCTTGAACTTGGAAACTCTCTTTACGCGCAAAGCTCTAACAGCGGAATTCCTCAGATAGGAACCTGCGGGGTGGGAGGACGCGGAACATTGCTTCCAGGAACTCTGGAGATGTCCAATGTTGACCTTGCAGAAGAGTTTACCAACATGATCATAGCTCAGCGAGGATTCCAGGCCACATCAAGAATAATTACCACAGCTGATCAGATACTAAACGAACTGGTCAACATAAAGAGGTAGTATGAAGTTTTTGGAGGTGACGTATGATTAGTGTGACAAGACTAAATAACGAAGGATTTGTGATAAACGGCGAACTTATAGAAAAACTTGAAGCCAAGCCTGATACAACGATAACTCTTTTGAACGGACATGTCTATATTGTCAAGGAAAAGGTTGAAGAAGTCATTAAAAAAGTGATAGAATATAAGAAGAGTATATTTATAGGCCCGCAAAAGGAGTGAAACAATAATGGATATTTCAAGTCTTTTAGGTTTGGCTCTTGGAATCATAGCTTTTGTTTTCGGAGTGTATTCATCTGCCGGCTACAGTTTCAGTGGACTGTCGGCAATGATCGATGTTCCGTCAATGATAGTTACTATAGTAGGATCAATAGGCTCTATGTTCATTTCAAATCCGAAAGAAAAGGCTTTCAAATTTGTATCTTATATAATGATGGCACTTAAAGAACAGAAGATAGATATGCTAGGTACACTCAGAACTCTTTACACCTTTGCTGAAAAAGCCAGAAGAGACGGCATGATTTCTCTTGAAGAGGATATAGGTAAGATTGATGATGAGTTTATGAGAGACGGTCTTCGAGCAGCCGTTGATGGTACCGATCCAGAAGAGATCCGTAAGATACTGGAGATAAAGATGGAGCTTTATGAGGATGACCAAGGTGGCAATATTGCTGTAATGGAGTCATGGGGGGCATATGGGCCTGCTTTTGGTATGATCGGTACTCTTATAGGACTTATACTCCTTTTGGGACAGCTTAACGATCCGACAGCGATAGGTCCGTATATGTCGGTTGCTCTTATCACAACCCTTTACGGAGCATTGATTGCAAATATTCTGGCGACACCTGTTGCTGATAAGCTCAAAAAGAGAACTGGCAAAATGATTAGCATGAAGAGAATGACCACAGAAGGAATACTTTCGATAGTTCAGGGCGAAAATCCCCGTCTTATGGAAGAGAAATTAAAGGCGTTTTTATCTGCGCAGGATAGGGCGACATATGAAAAAGGAAAAGGCGAAGCACAGGCCTGAGCTGGAGGTAAAAAATGGGGAAGGACAAATGCAACTGCCCGCCACCGGCTCCTGTGTGGCTAACAACTTTCAGTGATCTGAATAATCTTTTGACAACCATGTTTATAGCTCTTTTTTCTATGGCCACTATATCTCCCGGTAAGTTTCAGCAGGCTGCATCAAGTTTGGCGAGTGCGTTTAACGGTCAGCCAATGGGAGTGCTTGTCGGCGGTAAAACGATTAGCGAAGAGCCGCTTATCACTTCGAATCCGGGTGTAAAGGAAAACCTTCTTAAGATTCAGATGGATGAAAATTTTAAAGGTATGATAACCATAGAAGAGACCGACAGGGGTACCATAATACATATAAAGGATTATGCGTTTTTTGAGACAGGTAGCGCACAGCTTACAAAAAAAGCAAAAGAGTTGCTGTATCTTATAAGTACAATCATACTTGAACATACTTCGAACGATATAGAAGTATATGGATATACCGATGAAAGACCAGTTTTATCGACTAGCATATATCCTTCAAACTGGCATCTTTCGAATGCCCGCGCCGCCAGTGTAGCTTATTTTATAACAGGAGAGCTTAAGGACAGGCGTCTGGTTGAACTTGTGGGTCAGATCAAAAGCGGACAGTTTGATATTAACTACTTTTATGAACCGACAAGGTTTTTTCCTATAGGAAGGGGAGATGCTGACATTCTCAAAGAGATGGATGAGCTTAAAGTTGCCAACGATAACCTTCGTGATATTCTTAGTCTTGATTTTCAGAAAGGTTCCATGACAGCACAGGAGTTAAAGGATAAGCTTGCTTCCATCGATAAAGAGTATGAAAGTGCAAAAGAAAAATTAAGAGAAGATTATAGAAGAGTAGACTTACTTATACTTAGACAAAGAGTAAGATAGGAGGATTGATTATGGCTCAGGAAAATCCGGTACCGGAAGAGGGCAAGAAAAAAGGCGGAAATAATTTTTTGCTGATGATAATAATAGTGGTCGTAGTTACTCTGGTTGTTTCTGCGGGGACATCATTTCTTATAATAACACTTTTGGGGCAGAATGTACAAAAAGCTGCAGATGCTGCAGCTTCTACCGGAACTACAGGGACTACAGGTTTGGTAGTTCAGGCCGAGATGATCAGGGAAGGATCACGGTATCCCGTAATGCTCAAAGGTGGAAAAGATGTTGCAATAGTTGATGCGCTCTACTATAAAGTGGGAAGCGAAGAATGCCGTTCTTCAATAGGTACAAACAAACTGGAGATACTTGATGCCGTAAGGACGATCTTCCTTAATAAAACTTCTTCGGAGGTTACGAACCCGACAGGCCAGGAACTTATAAAAAAGCAGATAAAAGATGCCGTGAATGAGATAACCGGATATACAGGAGAAAGAGAAAAAATAGGGGTTCTGAGTGTTATTCTTATAATTCTTACAATCTCCCAGAATCAATAGAGAGGTGCCTATATGGTCGAAGGCGACAAGCTATCCCAGGATGAAATTGATAAGCTGTTAAAGAACATGACAGCACCTGAGGGTGAAAGTGAAGGTTCTGAAAAACCTTTTGAAGAAAAAAAAGTAAGAGAATATAATTTCAGACGCCCTGTTAAGTTTTCCAGAGAACAGCAGCGTACTCTGCAGCTTGTTCATGAAAATTTTGCCCGGGAGCTTTCAACATATCTCTCAGGAAGGTGCAGAACATTTGTAGATATAAATTATGCAAGCATCGATCAGATAACTTTTTCAGAGTTTCAGCAATCTTTAACTTCCCCTACATATATTGCAGTTTTTTCGACATCCTCTCTTGCCGGCAATGCGATACTTCAGGTTGGTCTGGATATAGGTTATGCTATGATAGACAGACTTCTTGGCGGACCGGGCAGCACTCTTGAAGAGATAAGAACTCCTACCGATGTTGAGACGGCTATACTAAGAAAAGAATCTTCCGTAATGCTCAGAGCTCTTTCAAAGGCATGGAGCACTATAGAACCTTTTGAAGTAAGTCTCGAAAAAATTGAAACCAATCCTCAATTTATACAGATAGCTCCTCCAAACGAAATGACCATACTTGTTACCTTATCAATAACAATCAGGGATGTTCAGGGTTTTATGAATATTTGTTTTCCTTCTTCTACACTTGAGCCTATAAGTGATAAGCTTTCAACCAGAATGTGGACACAGACAGCTAAAAAATCTCCTGAGGTACAGGAAAAGCTAAAGAATATGCTTATGCTTTCAAAGCTTGACCTTACTGCAGTCCTTGGAAAAACAGATATCTGTATCTCTGATATGCTCAAACTACAGATAGGTGATGTAGTGAGGCTTGATTCTTTCTACCAGGATCCTATAGATTTTGATGTTCAGGGAGTATCCATTTTTAAGTCAAAAGTAGGAACTAACAAAGGTTTTTATGCAGTACAGATAGAAAAAGAAAATAAACAGTTACTTGAAAAGACATTTCTTACAAAAGTATTGAATGAAAAATTCAAGACCGATAAACCCCGTGAAGGCGGTTCGGACAAAGGGGGTATGTGATTATGTTAGGAGATGAATTTTTAACCCAGGATGAACTGAACTCTTTGCTTAACGGGCTTAATTCTGATGAGGTGAAACAGCCTGACAACAATCCATTGCTGGATATGATGGGCGAGATTGGTAACATAGCTATGGGAGCCGGTTCAACAACTATGTCCACTCTTCTTAGAAAAAAAGTTAATATCACTTCTCCGGATGCAAGCATAATAAAATTTAAAGATATAAAGACAAAATTTTCAGGCCAGCAGCTGGTTATAACTATAAACTATAAAAAAGGTCTTGAAGGTTTGAATACTTTTGTTATGCCTGCAAGAATAGCTCAGATTATTGCTGACCTTATGATGGGCGGCAATGGGGATCTTCCTGCTGAGGTTCAGCTTGATGAGCTGGGAATGAGTGCAGCTGGCGAAGCCATGAATCAGATGATGGGTTCAGCAGCAACTGCAATGGCTGAATTTATAAAAACACCAGTCGATATCACTCCGCCGACTGTAAGCATACTTGACTTTGATAATGGAGATACAAAATTTCCTCCTATTGAATCAAATGATGAAGCTGAGATAATATGCATAAAGTTCAGCATGGAAATAAAAGAAATTGCAACGACTACCGTGTGGCAGTTTATACCAATGCATTTTGCCAAACACATAGAAAGTTTGATGAAAGGTCCGGAAACACCGGCATTTCAGCCGCCACCGGCAAAAACACAGCAGATACCCGTTCAACAGCCCGTGCAGCAGATACCTGTTCAACAGCCGCAGCAACAGTATCAGCCACAACCGCAGTATTACAATGTTCCGGTTCAGCAGCCTATGTATCAGGTGCCGCAAGGTTTTTCAAATCCAAACATTATGCAAGGAAGTGAGGTAAAGGTGAATCCAGTAAATTTTGGTCCTTTAACGGGTCAACCCTCCCCTGCAACAGAGAGTATAGATTTATCAAAGCTTCAACTTTTGATGGATGTTCCACTTGAACTGACAGTTGAACTGGGAAGAGTGAAAATGTCATTGAGAGAGATACTTCAGCTTTATGAAGGATCAATGGTTCAGTTGGACAAACTTGCAGGAGAGCCTCTGGATGTCTATATCAATGGAAGGCTTATTGCAAGGGGTGAAGTTGTTGTAATAGAAGAATCATTTGGTATAAGGATAATTGAGATTGTTTCTCTTGAAGAGAGGATAAGAACTATAAAATGAAGCAAAAGGCATTCATATTTGTTTGTTTGGCGGTTCTTTGTAATATCTGCATGGGCTCTTATCAGAATGTTTTTATAGAATATCTTTCAAACTACTCCGGTAAATCCTGTATACATGCAGATATTTCTGTTATGTTTAACATAAAACAAGTTCCCAGGTCAATAACGGCCGATCTGTATATGGTAAATTCAAAGTATATTGTGTATGAGCTAAAAGAGCCAGAAATTTTTTCTGGCATTTTTTACGTATACGATATATACAACGGTGTTTTTTATACCAAAAACAACGAAGAAGTTGATGCTTATGAGGAAATAAGCATCATAACGGCCAGCATACCGAATATTCTAAACAGCATACTTATAGCCTTTCAGCCGGATAAATTCAATTTTTATGAGAAAATCGAAGATAATTTTCTTAACTTTTATTTTGAACCCAAATCTAAAAACTTTTTACAGCTGTTTGCACGTGTGGATTATGTAAAGTTTAAGGCTCAGTTTTTTTCTCCGTATAAAGGAGTGTATGTTTTTGACAGTTTCTATGTTCTGAATTCTGATGATACCAAGAACATAAAGATAAGCATAAACAAGATTGACTATCCTGATGAGACGCAGGCTTCAAAAATATTGGAAAGTTATTTTTCAAAATCTTTGAGCAGATCTGAAAGTAAGTAGGTTGAGTAAAGTTTTTTAAGCTTCTCTTTATTGGAATAATCCTGCAGATATTGAAACTGAACCTTCAACAGTTCCTTTCCAGAAGGGGTTCCATGTCCGGGAACCACATAAGCTATATCGTAAGTATCCAGTTTGCAAAGCAGATCCTTCCATATGTCAATATTTGCTCCCTGAGTTTCGGCGTGTACTTTAGAAAAGACAAGATCGCCGGAGATAAGTATATTATCAGGCTTTATGATATATATGGTACTGTCTTTAGAATGGCCGCCTACTGAGATGCCATTTAATATAGTGTTTCTAAAGGATTTAAGAATATTTCCGTTGAAAAGTTCCACTTTTTTTTTCGTAAGCAGCTGCTGAAGATTCATAAAGTCTGATCCTGAGTTATCAGAAAGGCTTTTCAGACTTTCTTTTTTAATTGAGTTAAGACAGTAAAAAGTTTCCATATTCATAAACAGTTCGAGGTTTTTTTTAGAAAAAATAACTCCGAAGGAATGATCCGGGTGGTAATGAGTAAGAAATACTTTTTTAACTTTTTTGTTGTACTTATCCTGTAGAATATCGATTGCCTCTTCAAATTTTTTGCTGTAAAGAGAAGAATCGAATATCACAATCTCATCGTCCAGTTCAAGACCGCAGATATTGCTTGCTCCATTTTCAAACCAAAAAATGTTTATCTTTCCGGATTTTTCGTACATTTCATCGACCTCTCTATTATTTGTATTCATGTTATTTTTCTACAAAATTATTTACATATCCTTAAATAGATGGTATAATTTTTTCAGTTAATAAAACAAACCAACCAACGGGGTGATTTAATGCTTTTAAAAGACTTTTTAAAGAAGTACTGGTGGAGGTACTCCATAGGTGTACTCTTCCTTGTCGCAGTGGATTTGATACAGATCATTATCCCCAAAAAAGTCGGTGAAATAGTGGATATCCTAAAAACACCTTCTCCCGATCTTCAACTGATCTTAACTATTGTGACTGGGGTTATTTTTTTAGCCTTAGGTCTTTCATTGGGAAGATTCCTGTGGAGAGTTACAATAATAGGAGTTGCGAGACTTTTTGAGTTTAAGACAATCAATAAGATGTTTTTTCATATAATGGATCTTGACCAGGATTTTTATGACAGATGGCGCACTGGAGACCTTATGACCAGGTTTACTTCAGATACTCAAACCGTAATGCGAATGCTGGGTTTTGGAGTAATAATGCTGGTAGATACACTGGTCGTTACCGTAATGACAGTTCTTGCAATGGGAGAGTTTGTGAGCTGGAAGCTGACATTGCTTTCAACCATACCTATACCTTTTATAGCGATAGTATCGGTTTTTTTCGGAAGAATTATTCATAAGCGTTTTACCAAGCTTCAGGAATGCACTTCAGAGCTCTCAAATATTACGGAGGAGAGTGTTTCTGGCATACAGGTAGTAAAGGTTTTTTCAAATCAGAGTACCATGAAGGATATTTTTAACGCCAGGTCAAAAAAATTCTACGATTCCCAGGTTTCACTTACCAGGGTGTGGGGGCTTATGTTCCCACTAATAAACTTTCTCGGAGCCTTTTCAAGTCTGCTTGTTTTTTTCTTTGGCGGCAAGATGGTGGTGAACGGTGAGATAACTCTCGGAAACTTTGTTATGACCAACTCATATGTTGGGATGCTTATATGGCCTATGATGGCTTTTGGATGGCTTATGAACATACTCCAGAGCGGAAGGGCTTCCCTCAAACGTATTAAAGAGGTTCTTAACCAGCAAAAAAGCATTGTCGAGAAAAATGACTCTATAAAAGATGGATTTTCAGGTTTATACAGCTTCAAAAATTTCTCATTCAGCTATCCCAATACCGAACGAATAGTGCTGAAAGATATAAACATAACGATAGAACCAGGTCAGATGATAGCTCTTGTCGGCAAGGTCGGTTCAGGTAAGTCAACTCTGGCCAAGCTGATGGCCAAGCTTTATCCTGTTGATAACGGTATGCTTTATCTGGACTCTCATGATATAAACGATATTGACGGAAAGTATATAAGAGAAAATGTTTCATATGTTCCTCAGGAATCCTTTCTTTTCTCTATGACTATAAGAGAAAATATAGCTTTCAGTGACAAAAAAAATGAAAACAGGGTTGGAGAGTATGCCGCTATGGCTAGTGTAGACGAAGATATCAAGAGACTTGCACAGGGCTATGAAACCGTTGTCGGAGAAAGGGGAGTCACACTTTCCGGAGGACAGAAGCAACGTGTAACTATAGCCAGGGCACTTGCTAAAGACTCACGAGTAATAATTCTGGATGACTGTCTTTCTGCAGTAGATACCGAAACAGAAGAGGCCATAATAAAAAGTCTTCGCAAAGAAACCATGGGAAAGACAGTTGTTATTGTTTCACATAGACTAAAAGCGGTCAAGAATGCCGACCAGATATTTGTTTTTGATAATGGAAGCATAATTGAATCCGGTACCCATAATGAGCTTTTACGTAAGAAAGGTCTTTATAATTCCATGTACGAGAAGCAGCTTATAGAAGAAAAGCTCAAGGAGGTTTGAAAATGGCTTCTGCATACGAACAGATTTTTGAAGAAGAAAGAGAAAAAGATCTTGGAGATGTGCTTTTATTTAAATGGTTGTGGAAGTACATAAAAAAATATGCTGCTATACTTGCCATAGCGTTTATTTCGCTTGGTCTTACAACAGCTGTTGACCTTTCGGTTCCAAATATAATACGTTACGGAATAGATAACCTTTTGAATGTACAGTATAAATTTAATCTTGTGGGTGAAAATTTTGTATACTCAGAAAATGGTGAGTATACTGCTGTGATTGAAGATCATGTTTATTACATGGTTAAGGATGGTGAAAAAACAACTGTACCGGACTCATATTACAAGGATGCATCAAGCAAATCAATATCAAAAATCGACTCTTTCGCCGTTTTATTTCTTTGTCTGCTTATGGTTCAGCTTCTTTTTAACTACGGACAGGTTTTTTTCTCAAATCTTTTGGGGCAAAAGGTTATATACGATATAAGATCTGAGCTTTTTGGACATGTTGAAAAGATTAAATATGATTTTTTCACCAAGAATCCATCAGGAAAGATAACAACCAGAATTGTCAACGATACTCAGAATATCTCTGAATTTTTTACGGAAGTCCTGACAAGTCTAACCAAGGATATTGCGATACTTACAGGTGTTGTAATACTTATGTTCAGACTCAATATAAAGCTTTCCGGTTATGTTGTAATAACCTTTCCAATAGTCCTTATTGCGACCTACATATTCAGAAGGTTTGACCGTAAAGCTTACAATAAGCTCAGGACAAGGGTGGCTGCAATGAATGCCTACCTTGCTGAAAATATATCCGGAAGTACGGTTACTAAACTTTTTAACCAGGAAAAAAGAAAAAAAGATGAATTTAACGATATAAACTTTAAGCTTTACAGGTCAAAACTTGAACAGATGTTTGTTTTTGCTGTGTTCAGACCTATAATGACTCTTTTGTATTACATTACTCTTTGTATACTCTTATGGTTCGGTTCAAAAGGAGTAAGAGATGGCTTTGTGTCTTTCGGAGTACTTTATGCATTTACCGCATATATAGATATGTTTTTCAACCCTCTTTTCGATATTGCTGAAAAGTATGATATAATGCAGGGAGCATTTGCCTCTGCTGCCAAGATATATAAACTTTTAAAGCAAGAGGAGGAGGAACCTGGTAAATGCCTTTATAAGGATATTGAGAAGGGATCAGTAACTTTTAAGGATGTCTGGTTTTCTTATTCCAGTGATCATATTGAGGACAAAGATCATGAGTATGTTCTTAAGGGAGCTTCTTTTACAATAAAAGAAAGCGAAAGAGTAGCCATAGTCGGTGAGACTGGTTCTGGGAAGACTACTACCGTTAATCTTATTAACGGTCTATATAAGTTCCAAAAAGGAGATATACTGCTTGACGGAAAACCACTTTTTGATTATGATGTCTCCAATCTCAGAAGGCGCATAGCGGTAGTTCCGCAGGATGTTTTTCTCTTCTCCGGAAATATAACCAACAATATACGTCTTTTCAATGAAAACATAACCAAAGAACAGGTTGAACAGGCCGCAAAAAAAGTTTATGCTGATGAAGTAATAAAAAAGTTACCGCAGGCTTACGACAGCGAACTGCTTGAAAGAGGTAGCACTCTTTCCTCAGGCGAACGCCAGCTTATAGCCCTGGCAAGAGCGGTTCTTTTTGATGCCAAGATCATTATACTTGATGAAGCCACTGCCAATATTGATGTTGAAACAGAATATCTTATTCAGAAGGCCCTTAATGATCTATCTGCCGACAAAACCATAATTTCCATTGCACACAGGCTTTCCACGGTCAAGAGTTCAAAGAGGATAATAGTTGTTCATAAGGGAAGAGTTGCGGAGGAAGGCTCGCACGATGAACTTATGGCAAAAAAAGGTATATACTTTGATCTTTACAGACTTCAGTTTGAAAACTCATAACTTTGCTGATATAAAAAGGCAAATTATTTTAAGTAAAATATATAGTAAAAATAAATAGGAGGTAGCGAAATGGAATTTAGTCTGGATCAGATAATACAGATTATGTTAGCAAAACTTGAGAATGTCGAAATGTCTCTTGAAGATTTAAAGTTCAGAACCAACATTGCCCTTAGAGTTCTCAGAAAATCAGGGGCATTAACTGATGAAGAGCTCAAAGCATCCATAAAAGATGAGTTTACAGCAATGGTAGAGATTGAAGGTAAAAAAGTCGAAGTTCCCCAGGAAAAAGTTGATGAAGTTGCCAAAAGCATAATACAATGGGTTGATAACGATCTTGATGCGATGAAGAAAAAAGTCGAAGAGTATCAAAAACAGGTTGAAGATATGATGGCAAAGGAAAAAGGCTCTGCCGATATATCAGTTGCTCCACCAGATCTTCTTAACAGGCTTGATGCAGCTAAAAAGACCCAGAATAAACAAGGTAAAGGTGGAATAATTCTTTCTTAAATAATAAAAACCGGCATATGCCGGTTTTTATTATTTAAGAAGAATCTTATGCTTTTCAAGCTGTTCAATAATATTCTGAAAGTCTGACTCTTTTTCGACAATAATATGATGAATATGTACTCCTTTATTGATTGAAGAAAGAGGCTTAGAGTTTTTTATGCGTGCACAAAAGGCTTGGACATCATCGACAGTGGATACACCTATGGCTCCTGTTATCTCACCATAAACCGGATGTTCAACTACGATATCAACAACCGTGGCATTGTTGTTTACCATTATGAGAAGTTCATCACGTATTTCACTCATGCTATGCCTTACAGCCACGGTTTTTATATGTTTCTTTTCACTGTTTATATAGTATCCTCTGGAATTTGATCTTATATCCTCCCCCT
Source organism: Thermotogae bacterium (assembly GCA_022704305.1). GTDB lineage: Bacteria > Thermotogota > Thermotogae > Petrotogales > Petrotogaceae > UBA5851. The sequence goes on from JAKJGQ010000011.1 coordinate 14,457, forward strand.
GGGCTTTTAAAATCATAACATCCCTCACTATGATCTGTCTTGTCACACCAAACTTCAGTGCAAGCTCACTGCCTGATACCGGATCTGTACTTGAGGATATCGACTCAAGTACTTTTTTCTGCCGCAGGGTTTTTTCCATCAGTTAACCTCCTTATTCATTGTTTCAGGAAGAAATAAAAAGTTTAGAATACCGGTAATGACAAAAAGGATTGCGATTCCGACAAGACCTACTGTTATTGAATGTTCAAGAAAAAAAGAAGTATAGTAAGGAGCAAGAAATCCAGCAAACCTTGTGATAGCGCTGGCGGAACCGTTTCCTATGCCGCGTATGTGAGTAGGGTAAAGCTCCGGAGTATAGGCATAAGTGATGCCCCATGCTCCAAGGCAAAAGACAGATACTATAAGGCTGAATATGAGTACCTGAATCTGTGTAGACACAAAAGCGAAAGCCAGTGAAGATACTCCTGTTCCGATCATGAAAAACAATAGGCTCTTTCTCCTGCCTACTTTTTCTATCAGGAGGGCAGCCAGAAGATAGCCCGGTAACTGAGCAACAAACATATAAAAAGTATACCAATCTGCAGATAAGACAGATATGTTTTTTGAAATGAGAATCGACTTTATCCATACGAATATACCGTAATACCCTATGCTCATTGTGAACCACAAAAGCCAGACATTCAGAGTTATCTTCATATGGTTGTCTCTGAAAAGGTCAGACACTCGGTATTTTTTTGAATTTACTGGGAGTATTATATCTGAACCATCAGTATTGTAAAGTTTTTGGATCTTATCATACCTTTTTTTTATTAAAAGATATTTTGGAGATTCATGCATAAACATTATGAATATAAGAGGAATTAATCCTGATATGAAAAAAAGATAATCTCCCCTCCAGGTAAGAGTATTTTTAAACAACAGATGAAAAACTCCCAGAATAATACTTCCGACTGCCCAACTGGCTTCAAGCAGAACAAGATACATACCCCTTATGGAAATATTAAGGAACTCTGCCAGATATGTATTCAATGCTGGAAGAAGTCCGCCCATTCCAAAACCGGCAATAATTCTAAAAGCAAGGAACATTTCAGGAGTGGACGCTATCCCTCCCGAAAAAGAAAATAAAGTAAATATAGAAGAAAAGATCACACAGGAATTCTTTCGGCCGAAAGTATCGGAAATAAGGCCCGAAGAGACTGCTCCAGCGATCATTCCAAAAAATGTCGAGCTTGCCATGACCGCTGAGAATACTTTTGAAAGCTTCCAATAAGCCACAATATCGTTTATGGTAAGGGAAGTTACCATAACTCCTGCTGCCACAAGTGCCCAGCCTATAGAGGAGATGATGAGAAGAAAGAGTCGTTTTTTCCTTGAAACATTCTGTTCAATAAAATTATCAAGAGTCATTTTTTCCTCCTATGTATATACAGTATATACAATATATTATATATCAGATTTGCCTAAAATACAAATTTTTTGATGATCCTGCCGAAAAAGTAATAAACTCTGATATAATTGCCATATAATAGACTTTTGACATATGAACTATTATTTAAAGATATTGGAGGGAAAAGTATGAAGATAAGAGGAAATATATATTATAAAGGGAAGTTTGAAAAAAGAACAGTTGAGATAGAAAAAGGACGAATTTCTTCTTTTTCTGAGAGCAAAGCAGAGTTGGATTTTGGAAACGATATTGTTGTTCCTGGCTTTATAGACTCTCATATTCACGGATGCAACGGAAGCGATGTGATGGATATGAGCAGCAAAAGCTTTGAGACCATACGTGAGTTCTGTTTTTCCCGTGGTGTAACAACTCCGGTTTATACAACTCTTTCTGCGAGTTATAATGACCTTAAAAAGGTTGTTGAAGAAAGTAAGAAATGTGATTTTGAAGTTCTTATCCATTTGGAAGGCCCATATATAAATCCTTTGAAAAAAGGTGCCCAGAATGAAAAATATATAAGGAAACCTGACATAGCTGAGATAAAAGAGCTCCAGCGTTTAGCCGAAGGAAGAATTAAACTTATCACATTTGCGCCTGAAACCGACATAAATTTTGAGTTTTCGGCTCAACTGAAAAAGCTAGGAATAGTTCCATCCATAGGCCATACCAACGCTGATGCACAGATGATACAAAGAGCACATGAAAGCGGGATCAAAAGGTTTACACATTACTGTAATGCCATGAATGGACTTCATCACCGCGAAATAGGGGCAGTAGGTGCTGCGATGCTTTTTGATGACACAATAATAGAGATAATTGCCGACGGATATCATCTTTCGCCAGACGCGGTAAAACTTTTTTATAAAGTCTTCTCCAATTCAAGAATAATAGGTATAACCGATTCTATGAGAGCTACCGGACTTAAAAACGGCACCTATGATTTAGGCGGTCTTCAGGTGAATGTTTCTGATGGCAAAGCCACATTGGAAAACGGAACTATAGCAGGTAGTACTCTTACCATGGATAGTTCGCTAAGGAATGTGCTTAAATTTACAGGAACTTCCGTAGAAAAAGCCATCAGACTGTATACCTCTAATCCGGCAAGGAATATAGGACTTAAAGACAGAGGCAGTATTGCCTGTGGAAAGCTTGCTGATCTGGTTGTTTTGGATAAAGAGTACCGTGTAAAAACAGTCATAAAAACCGGGAAAGTGGTTTATAGCAATTAAGGCAGTTTTGCTGACGGACATGACTGCTTAAGAAAACATGAAACACATTTTGGAGATAGCGGTCTGCATATGGTTTTTCCAAAGTAAACCATAGCTTCGTTTACCGGACCCCAAAATTCTTTTTTGAGAAGTTTTGTCAAAGCTTCTTCAGTTTTTTCCGGTGTTTTGGTACTTACCCATCCAAGTCTGTTTGATATCCTGTGTACGTGGGTATCCACGGCCAGGGCAGGGATATTGAATGAGTTATACAGTACTATGTTGGCGGTTTTTCTACCTACTCCCGGCAGTTCTAAAAGCTTTTCAAGGGAGTCTGGAACTTTTCCGTTATACTTTTCAATTAATATTTTACTTATCTGTATGATTCTTGCACTTTTCTGCCTATACATGCCGCTTACTTTAAGGACAGATTCAACTTCTGCGGTATCGGCGCGGGAGACTTCCGCAACGTTTTTGAACTTTAAAAAAAAGATGTTTGAAACTTTTTCTGTGACCTCATCCCGGTTACGTTGAGAGATAATGGTTTTTATAAGCACTACAAAAGGATCCTTCTCGTGGTTGAAGTCGTAACTGCTGTTTTGTATTATTATCTGTGCTTGTTCATTTATATTTTTCATTTTTTTCCTCCCAAAAGTATTCATTATAATTTTATACCCAAACATATAAAAAATAAAGATTTTTAAAATAGATGATGATTTTATACCGTTTATTTGATATAATTAATCTGGTGAAAGGTGTGACGGAGTATGGATAAAATTTTGAATGATCTGTCTGCTGTCCTGTCTCAAAAAAGGCTGACTTTCGGATTTGCAGAGTCATGCACCGGCGGTATGATATCTTCCCTGGTAACAGAGATACCTGGTATTTCTGAGTATTTTTATGGATCGGTAGTATCGTATTCAAACAGCATAAAAAACTGTTTGCTCAAAGTTGACAGCCATACGATAGATCTTTACGGAGCGGTTAGCCGGGAATGTGTTGAGCAGATGGCCGATGGTCTTATAGATTTGATGAATGTTGATTGTGCGGTTTCAGTAAGCGGAATTGCCGGGCCTGGAGGAGGATCAGCTGAAAAGCCTGTAGGAACGGTGTGGTTCTGTTTTATTGTTGATAATAGAAGAAAAACAGAAAAGAAATTTTTTTCAGGCAACAGACAAGAAATAAGGAAAAGCGCATCATATTACGCAATAACGGTTATGACAGATATGATGAAAGCTTTTAAGGAGGGATGAAGATGGGAGAAATGGATGTCTATCTAAGCGTGTTCCTGGACGAAGCGAGAGAAAATCTTCAGAATCTTAATGATGCACTTTTGGGTTTGGAAAGCGATATGAAAAACCTTGAAAAGGTAAATGAAATATTCAGAATAATGCATACACTAAAAGGGATGGCTGGCACGCTTGGTTTTGACGGACTTGCAAAACTTTGTCATACTATGGAGAACACTTTTGACAAGATAAGGAATCATCAGATGACCGTTAATGAAGATATAATTGATCTTCTTTTCAAAGGTCTTGATACTCTAGGGGAGTCTTTGGATGATATAGCTTCAGGAGGAAACGGAGATACACAGGCAGTTAAAACTCTTAAAGATGGGTTTGAATCTATTCTTAAAGGGCAAAAATCAGAACAGAAGGTAGAACCGTTTAAGCAAGCCCAAGTTAAAGAAGAACCTATTCAGGAAAAAACTGTAAGCTCAGTTGATTCAGCTTTTTTTATAGAAGACTCTACCAAGGTCATACTTAAAAACGTTTACGATAAAGCTAAAGAAAGAGGACTTAACTTCTATTTTATAAAAGTTACCCTTTCAGAAGGGGTTCAACTTAAGCTTGCAAGAGCTTTCATGATACAGCATAAGTTTGATGAGATGGGTTGTGAGGTTGTTTATTCAGATCCTTCCACAGAGGATATAGAAAGCGAAAAATTTGACAGGGAGCTTGTTTTCGGTATAGTTACTTCTGTTGACCCGAAATTCTTGGCTGAAAATCTTAAATCTATATCAGAAGTAGAGAAAATACAGATAGATGATTTCTTTACAAGTGTAAATAAAAAAGCTGTTGTTACAGACGATGCTGATGGAGCAGCTTCAGAAAAACATGTTGATTCTCAGAATGCTGAGCTATCTGAAGAAAGCGAACACAAGGACGATAACCCGGCACAGCCTACAAAGAAGAAATTAAAGCTTTCCCAGTCAATAAGGGTTGATATAAATAAGCTTGATGAACTTATGAATCTGATGGCTGAACTTGTAATAGCCAGAAGCAGAATAGCCGAAACACTTAAAAAATTCAGCATAAAAGAAGTTGATGAAAGTCTGTCGCAGCTTTCAAGAATTACGTTGGATCTTCAGAATGTAGTTATGAAAGTCAGAATGGTGCCTGTTTCCTTTGTTTTTAACAGATTCCCAAGACTCACCAGAGATATTGCCAAGGAGCTTGGAAAAGAGATAAACTTTATTATGCAGGGTGAAGAGACAGAGCTTGATAGAACTGTTGTTGATGAGATAGGAGATCCTTTGATACACCTTCTCAGAAACTCTCTTGATCATGGTATAGAGTCACCCGAGGAAAGAATAGCAAAAGGGAAACCAAAAATAGGTACAATAAGGCTTTCAGCCAGACATGAAGGCAACGGTGTAATAATAGAGATCGAAGATGACGGTAAGGGCATGGACAAAGAAAAAATACTTAAAAAAGCTTTGGAAAAAGGACTTGTAGACCAAACCACCGCGTCTTCAATGAAAGACGAAGAAATTCTTGCGCTCTCTTTCCTTCCGGGTCTTTCTACTAAGGATAAGGCTACAGAACTTTCAGGAAGAGGTGTGGGGATGGATGTTGTAAAATCTACAGTTGAATCTCTCAAAGGAACTGTTACTCTTGAAAGCGAAAAAGGCAGAGGAACAATTGTAAGAATAAGAATGCCTCTGACACTGGCTATAATTGAAGCGCTTCTTGTAACAGTTAAAGATTATGTTTATGCCATACCTATAGCTAATATAGATACGACGCAGAAAATTGCCGACGGGGAAATCAAAGTTGTCCAGGACAGGGAAGTTTTCATGCTAAGAGGAGAAGTAATACCTGTTATAAGGCTTAGGGAGCTTTTTGGCTACAGCAGGACTGAAAATCTTAAGCAAGAGAACATAGTTATAATAAAAGTTGGAAATAAAAAGTATGGAGTCATTGTGGACAAACTATTAGGTCAGGACGATATAGTAATAAAATCTCTCGGAAGCATGCTCTCGGATGTAAAGGAATTTAGCGGCGGAGCAATACTGGGTGATGGAAGAATTGCCCTTATTCTTGATGTTTCTTCATTAATGTAATTAAGAGGTGGTTGAAATGAAAGATGTATTGTCTTTTCAGATCCATAACCAGGAGTTTGCTGTTGAAGTTGATCTCATCGAGATAGTAAGCGATATGGCCGATATTACTCCTATACCTAATTCACGCCAGAGCATTAAAGGTGTAATAAATCTCAGAGGTCGTATAGTTCCCATAGTTGACATAACAGATATCCTGAGACTCAATCTGCCTTCTGATCATGTGTACCGAAATATTTTGGTTCTCAAGGTGGATGAAGAGGAGATAGGTATTCTGGTTGACTTGGTGAATAATGTCCTTTCCATAGATGAGACAAAACTTGAGAATCTGCAGTCTAGGAATGAGTTTTATGCTGGTAAGGTCAACGGTGTAATTAAAAAGGACAACCGGTTGATTGTTTTTCTTGATATAAGGGCAGTTTTAGGTATGGAAGAATGATAAAAATTCGGGAGGTGTTTTATAAATGGGAAAAAGAATTCTTATAGTTGACGATGCCGCTTTCATGAGAATGATACTTAAAGATATAATCACAAAAGCGGGTTATGAACTTGCCGGAGAAGCCCAGAATGGTCAGGAGGCAATAGACAAGTATAAAGAGCTCAAGCCTGATTTTGTCACGATGGATATAACTATGCCTGTTATGGACGGTATTCAGGCGATAAAGCAGATAAAGACTATCGATCCCAATTCAAGAGTAATAGTCTGCAGCGCTATGGGTCAGCAGGCCATGGTTATTGAAGCTATCCAGTCGGGTGCAAGGGACTTTATAGTAAAGCCCTTTCAGCCTAACAGAGTTATTGAAGCCATCCAGAAGTTAGAGCAGGGATGATTCCTACGGACTCTACAACATATATTCCAACCTCCACTGTTGCTCCGACAGCCAGTGGGGGAAGTTTTATATTAGTATGGATATTGACACTTGTACTGTTTGTGGTTCTTTTATGGCTGCTCTATATGTTTCTTGCAAAATATACCAAAGGAACCAAGAATAATCCGCAGATAAGGGTAATGAAAAGGTTTTACATCGATAGGAACTTTTATGTTGGTTTATTAAAGCTTTTTGATGAGTACTATCTTATTCTTTTCAGTAGCAACTCTTCGGAACTTCTTAAAAAACTTACTTATGAAGAAGCTTTGGAAATAATCGGCGAAAAGCAGACTTTTTTTAAAACTTTTGCCGGTATATTAAAAAAGGGGTCGGAAGAAAATGAGACTAAGACTAAGTAGTAAGATCATACTTCTTACTTTGATGGTTCTGGCATTTAGTACCAGCATTTCATCCGCTCCGGCTGATCTTGGACTGACACTTCCGAACATAGATATAAAAGTAGGCAGTTCTGAGCAGAATCTTACACCGGCAATCACAATTTTTCTCATAATAACTGTTCTTTCACTTGCGCCGAGTTTTTTAATGCTTATGACCTCCTTTACAAGAATTGCGGTAGTGCTTAGTTTTGTAAAACAGGCAATAGGTGCCAGGCAGGCTCCTCCTAACCAGGTTGTTGTGGCCTTAGCACTTTTTCTGACTATACTGATTATGTTTCCAGTTTTTTCTAATGTGTACAATAAAGCCATAGTTCCGTATAATTCCGGAACTATAGGATACGAGAAGGCTGTGGAGAGAACTTGGAATGAGTTCAAGACCTTTATGCTCCGTGAGATAGTGAATCATAAAAATCAGGATAATATATATATGCTTGCACAAAGCACCAATATAGAAATAAAAGATATTAACGATACACCTTTTCAGGTTTTGATACCGGCATTTGCCCTCAGTGAGCTTGAGATATCCTTTAAAATGGGAATTCTCATATATCTGCCTTTTATAATTGTTGACATGGTGGTAGCAAGCATTCTTTTATCTATGGGAATGATGATGATTCCTCCTGTTATGATTTCTATGCCATTTAAAATTTTGCTGTTTGTATTGGTTAACGGATGGGATCTTCTTATAGGGAGTCTTGTAAGAAGTTTTAGCGGAGGCTGATGATGAGCGAAGAGGTATTCATAGAAGTTTTCATAGAGGGAATAAGAATTTTTTTAGTAACAATAAGTCCTATTTTGCTTGTCAGTCTTGGGGTAGGTTTAATCATAAGTATATTCCAGACGGTGACCTCAATACAAGAGCAGACTCTCACCTTTGCTCCCAAAATAATAGTAACTTTTCTTGCTCTGGCTCTTATGTTCGGCTGGATAATACAGCAGATAGGTGATTATGCTTACCGTCTTTTCACGATATACATGGGAATGATATAAATGTATTTTTATGATTATCAGCTATGGATATATTTTTTTATTCTCATAAGAATAGTTGGTGTATCCTTTTTTATACCTTTTTTTTCAACAGGGCTTTTACCAACGCCGGTCAAAGTTTTCTTGGTTGTTTTCGTAAGTTATATCTGTCTGCCCATGTCAACGCAGACAATGCCATTAAATACAGATGCTCTTACAATAGTCTTTTATCTTTTGCTTAATTTTACAGTGGGAATAAGTATCGGGATAATAACTCAGATTATCTTTTCTGCCGTGCAGTTCGCCGGAGATTTTTTTGGCATACAGATGGGTTTTGCACTGGCCGAAGTCCTCAATCCGGTATATGAGGAGGAAGTTTCACTTTTTTCAGAACTGACCTTCCTTCTTACCACTATGATTTTTTTCATCTTTAAAGGTCATATCTGGCTTTATACATTAATAATTGAATCTTTTAAGAAACTTCCCGTTATCTTTTCACTTAACCAAGATGTTTTCATGGTTCTTTCACAGAAATTAGGGGATGTAATGATAATAGGTGTGGAGTTTGCTTTGCCTATAACGGCATTTATGCTTTTAACCAACATATCACTTGGTATAGCTTCAAGACTTATGCCGCAGCTGAATGTTTTCATGATTGGGCTTCCTCTTAACATAATTATTGGGTTTCTTATATTTACGGTGGTGATATACACTTGGGAAGAAAATTTTACGAGACTTTTCTTTCAGATTTATACTTGGCTTCAGAATACGATAACCATGTTTGCAAAATAGATCTTCAGTTTTTTGCCGATCCGTCCAAGACGGAAGAGCCTACGCAGCGTAAACTTGAAAAAGCAAGAGAAGAAGGAAATGTTCCTGTATCAAGAGAGTTTACCACAGGTATAAGTTTCCTTGCGCTTGCCGGTATTCTTTCATTTTTAGGTGGACCGATAGCCAAAGAACTTGAAAAACTTTTTTATGATTATTTTGACATGAATACTGATCTTTTAAATCCATCTTTTTTTATTTACTCTCTGAGCACCCATTCTAAGCTTTATGTATTTATTGCACTATTTTTTGCAATGGGAATGGCGGTAACTTTGGCGCTGGGATTTATTCAGACCAGATTTATGATTGCGCCTAAAGCTCTTAAGTTTGATCTTTCAAAAATAAATCCTATAAAAGGGTTCAAACGTATTTTTTCAATGCGATCGCTTTTTGAGCTGTTTAAAGCAATTTTGAAAATAATTATAATCGGATGGGTTGCTTATTCAATAATATCCGGTAAGATGAATGATATAACCAATCTGGCCGGATCTGAAATAGCCGCATCAGTTAAGTTCATTGTAAATATGATGCTTGAGCTTATGTATAAACTGGGACTTTCCCTTCTTATACTCTCTCTTGTCGATTACTGGTTTCAAAAATTTCAGTATAGGCAGGATCTCAAGATGACCAAGCAGGAAGTAAAGGAAGAAATGAAGGATATAGAAGGAAATCCCGAAATAAAAAGAAAACAGCGTGAGTTTATGACCAAAATAGTTTTTTCCAGGATGATGCAGCAAGTTCCTACGGCCGATGTCGTAGTTACCAATCCAACACATTATTCAGTTGCAATAAAATATGAAAGCAAAGGTATGAACGCTCCCAAGGTAGTTGCAAAGGGTGTTGATGAAATGGCGATGAGAATACGTAAGGTAGCTTCCGAAAACGGTGTTCCTATAGTACAGAAGCCTTCACTTGCAAGGGAGCTTTATGCGAAAGTCGAATTAGATGAAGAGGTTCCACAGGATCTATACAAAGCTGTAGCGGAAGTTCTTGCTTATATTTATAAACTTTCAAATAAGAATGTTTAGGAGGAATGGATGAATTTAATAAAAAACCTTGATGTGGTTTTTTCTGTTCTCATAGTAGTAATGGTTCTATTGATGGTTCTTCCTATACCTACATTTTTACTGGACTTTTTGCAGCTATTTAATATAGCCCTGTCTATAATAATCTTATTGTCGACTCTTTATGTCAGAAGGGCTCTTGACATATCGTCTTTTCCAAGCTTACTTCTTATAACGACACTTTTCCGTCTGGCCCTGAACGTTTCTTCAACACGATTAATACTTCTTCAGGGACCAAAATTCGACGGAAAGGTAATACGAGCATTCGGAGATTTTGTGGTTGGGGGTAATTACATAGTCGGTATAGTAATATTCCTTATCCTGGTAATAATACAGTTTATTGTTATTACAAAAGGATCTGAAAGAATATCCGAAGTAGCTGCAAGATTTACGCTTGATGCTATGCCCGGCAAGCAGATGAGTATCGATGCCGATCTATCTTCAGGGCTTATAACAGAGGATGAAGCCAAGACCAGAAGAGAAGATATAAGAAGGGAAGCTGACTTCTACGGGGCTATGGATGGAGCCAGTAAGTTTGTAAGAGGAGATTCCATTGCCGGTCTGATAATTACAATCGTAAATATACTGGGCGGTATCCTAATAGGTATACTGCAGCAGGGAATAAGTATACAGGAAGCGGCCGGACTTTATACCCTTCTGACAGTCGGAGATGGACTTGTTGCACAGATACCGTCACTTTTGATATCTACAGCATCAGGTATGGTTGTTTCAAGGGCGGCTTCCAAGGAAAGTTTTGGTTCCAACATAATAAAAGAACTTACTTCAGAAAAAAAGATTCTTTCAATAACGGGTTTTATGCTTGTAGCTATAGGCATTTTTACACCGCTTCCTACAGCGCCTTCTTTGGTCATAGGGGGAGTTATGCTTTTCGTGGCCTACTCTGCAACGGCAGGTCAGAAGAAAAAACTTGCCTACCAGGCAGCAGGGGCAGGTATGCAGTCCAAAAACATTCTTTCACAGCAAAATGAAGCGGGTGGTGGTCAAAGTGCACCGTCCAAGCCTGTAAAATCAGCACCGCCGCTGACTTCTGCCGATGAAGTTTCAGAAGTTATACAGAGCGATACAATCGAAGTTGATATAGGCTACGGACTTATTCCGCTAGCTGATCCGACACAGGGTGGAGATTTACTTGACAGGGTTACAATGGTACGAAAGCAGATAGCTTATGAACTTGGTGTGGTTATTGCCCCGGTAAGGATAAGAGATAGTGTCCTGCTCAGTTCAAACGAGTACATAATAAAACTCAGAGGAGTAGAAATCGGAAGATATGAGCTTATTCCAAACAGATTATTGGCAATAAATTCGGGAATGGCTAACATGGCGCTTGCAGGGGTTCAGTCTAAGGAACCTGCTTTTGGGCTTGCGGCGTATTGGATAGATGAAGGTCTGAAAGATGATGCCATAAGCATGGGGTACACCGTTGTTGATGCACCCAGTGTTTTTGCTACCCACCTTTCAGAACTAATAAAGCGTTATGCACATGAAATAGTTGGTATGAAAGAGCTTGAGATGCTTATTGATGGTCTCAGAGTTAAAAACGCAACTCTTGCCGATACTCTCATACCTGCACTTCTTAAACTCCATGAGCTTAGAAAGGTCATACAGGATCTTCTTTATGAAAGAATATCCATAAGGAATATGCCCATGATATTTGAACAGCTCATAGAAACATCAGATAAAAACGGAAAAGATCAGGAAAAACTTGTAGAAGATGTAAGAGTTGCACTGGGCAGACAGATATGCGAATCACTTAAATCATCAGACGGGCAGTTTCATGTCATAGCACTTGATGCTTCCATAGAAAGAAAAATTCTAGACAGCTTTACCGACGGAGACAACGGGCGGTTGCTGATTCTTGAACCTGAATATGCCAATCTTCTCATAGAAAGGGTATCCAAGGGACTTGAAGAGATAATGATGAAAGGATATAATCCGGTTCTGATATGTTCCAAGTCTATACGGTACCAGCTTGCCAAGCTGGTGCTCAGGTTCATACAGAATATAAATATAGTTGCCTATGAAGAAGTACCTTCTGACGTCGCTCTCAGCGTTGAAGGAATAGTAAAATTCTAAAGGGGAGGTAACTTATGAAGGTAAAAAAGTATATAGTGAATGATCTTGCGGAGGCTATGACAAAAATCAAGGATGATTTCGGCGACGATGCGTATATATTGGAAACGAAAAAGATAAAAAAAGGTGGATTCATAGGATTTGGAGGTAAAAAGTTTCTCGAAGTTACGGTACTGAGTGAAAAAGAAGAAGAAAAAGCCAGAAATCAGGTGTCCAACGGAAATAAAGAAAAAGCAGATACCTTTGAAAGCGATCTTTACGATATGAAGAGTGTGATAAGTAATAACAAACGTCTTGAAAAAAGAATAAAACAGGAAAGCATGGCGGCTCAGCGTGATATTCCACAGGAATATGAGGTTCAGAATACGGAAAAAGAGTATAACAAGGATTTTATTGAACTTATAAAACAGCAGCGTGAGCTTTCTAAAAGCATGGACAATTCAGCTAAGGATTTTTATGAACAGCAGAATGTTACGGCTGAACGTCCGGTAAAGAATATAAAGTACGATACATACACAAGGAATCAGGTTATACCAGAAACATTTGCTGGTGCCGCAGCTGAAAAAGCTTCTCAAGTTAACAACGATTCTGTCAGTGAGATAAAAAAAATGTTGAGCGAGCTTAATAAAAAAGTATCCGGTGAATCTGAATATATAAATGATTTCAGACAGGCACTTTTGAAAAGCGATTTTTCAGATGAAATCATTGATGAATTCTTATCTCAGCAGACTGGAAACATAAAAGAAGACTGGAAGAGTAATGTTCAACTCAGAGAAGCATTTACAAAGTATTTGGCAGCAATAATAAAAAAAGATAAGCAGCAGTTTAAAGATAAGATAATCCTTGTCGGACCGACAGGTGTGGGGAAAACGACAACGCTGGCTAAGATATCGGCAATACTTAAAAAGCAGGGGAAAAAGATAGCTATCGTTACGGTTGATACGTACAGGATAGCAGCGGCAGATCAGCTCAAGATCTATGCGGATATAATGGGAGTGCCTGCTTTTATATGCTATACTCCTGGAGACCTTAGGAGCACGCTTCAGACTCTTGTGGGGTATGATGCCGTGCTTATAGACACTGCGGGGCGCAGTCATAAAAATGACCTTCATCTCGGAGAGCTGAAGGTATATATAGATACAGCGAATCCCGAGGAAAGGGTGCTTATTATGGCAGCAAATACACGTACGCAGGATTTGATAAATATTGTAGAAAATTTTGGAATTGCAAAACCAAGTTCGCTCATATTTACCAAAATTGATGAAACATCTTTTTATGGTCAGATTTTCTCGGTTGCGAAAAAAACAGATCTCACAATTAGTTATATAACCACAGGACAGAAAGTACCTGATGATATTAATGTAATTGAACCAGAATACTTTGCCAGGAAGGCATCAGAGGAGGTATTCCGATGACTCCTAAGCTTGCGGATCAAGCTGAAAGATTGAGAAATGATTTCTCTGCCAAGGAGACCAAGATTATATGTATTTCAGGTGGAAAAGGCGGTGTTGGTAAGTCTCTCATTTCTGTAAACATTGCTGTTGAGATTGCCAAGAGAGGGAAAAGCGTTCTGATATTCGATTCTGACGCCGGTTTTGCAAATGCTTCTATACTATTGGGCAAAACTCTCAAAAACACGCTTTCTGATTACATAAACAACAATCTTCCGCTTGAAAAGTGTATTCAGAAGACAGAGTACGGAGTAAATGTAATAAGCACTGGTTTTGATTTTAAAGATTGGAAAATTTATCAGAGTAGCTTTTCACCCAAGATGGTTGAAGATCTTTTCCTGCTTTCCAAAGATAACGATTATGTAATTGTCGATATCGGGGCAGGCTATTCAGAAACCATAAAACCTTTTTATCTTGCAGCTAATGACATACTCATGGTGACTGTCCCGGAACCTACCGCTATAGTAAATGCTTATACTCTGATAAAAGCCCTTTCAATAATAGGAGTCACAGCCGATCTTGAAATAATACTGAATATGGTAAGGGACAGGTCGGAAGTAAACTCGGTTGAATCCGTACTGAGAAAAACGGTTAAATCTTTTTTGAACAGAGATATAAAAGAGTTTTATACTATATTCTATGACGAACAGATTCACGAAAGCGTCAAGCGGCAGACTCCTTTGGTCTATTATAAAGAGAATGCCAAGTTCTCAAAGTCTATACAGAGCATAGTCGAAGGTATAGATTCCAATCTTGCGCCCAAAAAATATGGCTTTAAAGAACGTCTGCTCTCGATTTTCGTAAGGTGAGAAATGGATAAAAGCTTTCTTTTTCTAGCGCTTAAAATGGCTCTTTACAGGGGAAACAGTATAAAAATTACTTTAAAAGGAGTTACTGAAACCGTAAAAATTATAGATTATCATGAGTCAAAAATTATTCTTACACTTCCCAGACAGGAAGTACAATTAGAAGATATTGTAAATATAGAGTTGTTTTACAACGGCAACTATAAAATACTCGGAAGATGTACGGCAGTCGATGAAAAGTATATTACACTGGAAGTCAAGAATGATGTTCAGTATACAACAAAAAGAAAAAATTTTCGTATTCCTGTATTTGTCCCTGTTATAATAGATGGACAGTTCAGAGGTACTCTTGTGGATTTCAACGTAGACAGGCTTGTGGCGGTTGTGGCCTATTCAAATCTTAAACTGAGAGGGGAAAGTATTAAGCTAAAATTTATGGGCAAAAATGATATAATGATATCAGGGAAAATAATAAGTAAAAGAGATGAGATTTTTAATCTTGAAAGATATATAATACAGTTTGAGGAGTCTGAAGAAAACTCCAAAGTGCAGTCTGTTTTTCAAACGATTGTAGATTATTTTAAGACTTAAGGGGGAGATGGTATGTCTGATTTTATAGAAAAAGTATATGCGAGTTCCAGTATTTCAGCTAATCTCCCAATGGAAATTGAAGTAGAAGAAAAGATGCACCGCGGCAGGTACAAAAGTGTAATTCATGATTATAATGCTCAGACAGGTGTGGCACACGTCGGAATTCCGATATATAAAAGTGCATATATAAAGCTCCCGCCTGAACTTCCGATAAAGATAAGAGTTTATTCAAAGATGGCTGTATATCTTTTTA
>JAKJGQ010000120.1 GCA_022704305.1 Thermotogae bacterium
GCTCTGCATTAATAACTTTTTCATAAAAGCCTGCCTCATAAAGGCACTGAATATGGTAAAATCTTGTCTCGCTGAGGTGTATCTTCTTTTCAAGAGCTTTTTCAAAAAGACTGCCAGCTCTTTCATATTCATTCATAAGCATGAGACATACTCCTGCATTATGGTAAAGCACTGAATTTTCGCTATTAAGAGAAATAGCTTTGAGAAAAAAAGAAAGTGCCTTTTCGTACTCACCACTTTCAAGGTACTTGTTAGCCATGTTGTTATATACATTGGACTCCTGAATACTTCTATTTTCCAACGCCAACACCTTCCGAATAGTAGTATAGGGAATCGCTCAGTACTCCACCCGGAAGAATAACGGAAAGCTTGGTCTGTTTTATCCCTTCGATTATGGGAGCAACAAGCTTATACTCCACATAGTCAACAAGTTTATATGAACCGGAAAGATACCTTTTGAGATAGCTTACATCCGACGAACGCAGAATATAGCCTCCAGTACTATAGATTATGTCCCTGAGAGTGGGATCTATGCTTTCAGAGTTATCGTTTACATAAAATACCGTACAACCTGAAAGAATAAGCGGAACAGACTGGGACTGGCTGAGTTTGGAAGCAAGTGTCCCGCTGAGAATTACAAACGAATCGGTTTTTATCTGTGAAAGTGCCGAAGAAAAAAATTGGTCGACTCCATTTATTTCGTATATATCAGCTTTTGAATACTCTCTTTCATATTCAAAGCTCATCCTTCCACCGGAATCAAAAACCAGAAGATCCTTGGTAATAAAATCAGTCTTATTTCCGGATATATCAGTAACACTAAACTTAGCTCTGACTTGAAGATCGTTTACTTTTATCCCGTAGACATTCATTACATAAGGCTGATACTTTGTTTCACTGCTGAATCTGCAAAGGCTTGCAGTATATTTTTTTTGATCCATAAAAACAGCAACCCCGTTTTTCAGTCTCAGAATTCCTCTAAAAGAACCAAACTGACTTTTTTTATCAAAAAGAGAAAAGGATTTTGAAATAATAGGGTTATAGATAAAAACTCCATCTTTGGAAGAAATAAGAGGCATTCCCCATGGTAAGACCGTCAAAGACTGCACTCCGGTTATATCCAGAGGATATTTTTTTAAGATTTTGTTGTCTGTCATATCATAAAGGTAGATGCTGTTGCTTATTCCTTCATGAACATAAAGGTAGTTCTGCCAGAGACCTCCAGTCAAAAGTACTTCACTGTCTGAAAATTTGTACTTTACAAGCACTGTACCGTCAAAGCCGATTATTCTGAGGTCATTTTCTGAAGGATCATAGGCTACTACTCTTCCAAGTTTGTCTACTCCGAATATTACGGCAGGAAAACCTTCCAGAAGAGGCTTGAGATTGTTCTCATAAGCTCTGAGCTCCTTGAGCTTTATTTCATTTTCCACAGGACTTGCCTGTTGGCTTTCAAAGGTAATATAATCCGAAAAAGGCTCCATATAATATATTCCCTTGTCAGTTCCCAAATAAAGACGGTTGAGCATATCGTCCGCACCAAGAGAGTAGGCTTTTATTGTCTTGGGAAGCTCTATCCATTTTTCTTCATAGTTATTAAACTTAAAAATAAGTGAGTTTTTGCTGTCCAGTATATATCCGGTGGAGTTTAAAATCTGTGTGTCATTTGCAGTATAGAAACGCTCGTAGGTGTTTTGATTTCCTTTTAGGGAAAGGATCTCCGTGAAGGTAGGAGTCGCATAGTTAGACAATGAAAACTCCTCCATTACAGAAAGGAAGTTCTGCATAGTGCTTACTTCCTCCGTCTGAACAGAAAATAAAAGAATGTTTTCAATATCTTTCTTAGCCCTGTCTATGAATCCAAGCTGAAGATCAAGCTTGGCAGCATAGTACCAGAACTTCGGAATATCTTCTATATACATCTGTCCGGCAAGCGCATCGTTAAGGGCGACTCTAGCTTCATACTTTTTTTCAGAGTAGAGAAGCTGGAGACTGTCGTTGAAAAGTTTCCTTGACTTCAGCTCCCGTTCGTTAAGGTCAATACAAAAACAAAGTGCGCTTATGAGAAGCAGTAAAATTGTTATTATCTGTTTTTTCATTTTTTTAGCTTCCCGGAAAATATCTTTATAAGGTCTGTCTTATTTTCCTGCCCCTTCAAAAGGCGTTTAATATTTTCTCTATGCCTGTAAACAGCCAAAAGAAGAAGAACAAGGCCGTAGACGCCAAGCTTATAATTATAGATAAAGCCTATAAGTACATCCACTCCAAGGGCTACCAGGGATGCAATCGAAACATACTGGGTTATTAGAGTGGCCGGTATCCATACGGCAAAAAAGAACAGCCCAAGCAGCGGACTCATTCCAAAATATGAACCTACAGTGCATGCCACACCCTTTCCGCCTTTGAACTTGAGCCATACAGGATAGTTGTGCCCTAAAACAGCAAAAAAACCGGCAAGATAAACTATCCACGAATCCGCCGAATAGATATTTATTGCTACAATTACAGGCACAAAAGCCTTTGCACCGTCTAGAATCATACAAAGAGCACCCATTACAGGACCCATGTTTCTTAATACGTTAGTTCCGCCCACATTTCCGCTTCCGAGTTTTCTTACATCAACTCCCCTGAAAAGCGGAAGAATGTAGCTGAAAGGTATTGAACCGCAGAGATAGCCTATAATAATCCAGAGAATGTACTCTCCCATAAAAACTCACCCCCGGGAAGATTTATTATTACTTTTTAATTGTTTTTCTTCTTTATATATAAACTTTAAAAAAAGCGGAGAACCGGGATATGGATCAATATAATTTCTTATCATATTCCTAAGACTCTGCTGGTAGTTCTTGGGAACTTCATCCTGTGTGGTTACATAGAATGTAAAGACAGGCGGTTTCACACCAACCTGTGTTACAAATGTAAACTTTATTCTCTTTCCACCTCTTACTGGCGGGGGCGTAACCATTAAAAATCTTTCCAGTGCAGCATTAAGAGCACTCGTAGGAATCTGTCTGGTATATGAAGCATACGCTTTGTCTATGGCTGCCATAAGGTCGGCAGATCCTGTCCGCTCAAGACACGAGGTCATAACTACCGGGCTGTAGTCTATAAAGTACAAGTCTTTTTCTATTGCTTTTTTCAGTACTTTCTTATCCCTAAGCTCAGAGGGTGCGGCATCCCATTTGTTTAGAACAATTACCGTCGCCTTGCCCCTGTCTTCTGCAAGTCCTGCAACTTTCTGATCCTGCACCGTTATTCCCTGAGTGGCATCTATAAGCACTGCTACCACATCAGCCTTTTCTATGGACTTTACTGTTCTGACATTTGAAAACATTTCGATTGAACCGTATTCAATTATTGATTTCTTGCGCAGTCCCGCGGTATCAATGAAAAGATAATTCTTATCTTTTATATTTACTCTCTGGTCAACGGGGTCACGGGTTGTGCCGGGGATATCTGAAACCACGGCTTTTTCTGTTCCAAGAAGCATATTGAAAAGTGAAGACTTACCAACATTAGGCCGCCCTATAAGAGCAACTTTTATATCACTGCTGTTTTTTTCCTCCGTACTGTACATAAGATTATAGCCTTTTCCCTCAAGCTTTTCTATTATAGTTTCAAAAAGCTCCTCAAGGTTTTTGTTATGCTCTGCTGAAACAGGTATAGGGTCTCCCAGGCCAAGAGAGTAAAGCTCCGGTTTAACACTGTCTTCATACCTGTCATATCCTTCGGCCTTATTCGCGACCAAAAGAACTTCAACTCCTGCCTTTCTTATAAACTGTGCGGTATGATAATCCTCCGAAGACAGTCCGTTTTTACCGTCTACCACAAAAAGCACAAGATCAGCCTCTTTCACACTGTCAAGAACAGCTTTCTTCTGCTGGGTCTGTATTATATCCGTCGGATTTTCAAATATTCCGCAAGTATCTATAACGGTAAAGGCACGCTCGCAAAAGCGTGCCTCTGCATATACATGATCCCGTGTAACACCGGGAAAATCAAGTACTATAGATTTTTTTTCCCCGATCATCCTGTTAAAAAGTGTTGATTTTCCTACGTTTGGTTTTCCTACAATCAGAACTATCGGACCGGACAAAACTTTTCACCTCAAATAATTTAGTTTTCTTGGTTGACCTGATTCAGAACCTCCTGTGTTTCTTTGTTTTCTCTGTCTCTTAAAAGGTCAACTATACTTATATTCATATTTCCTTTTCTTTCCTCAGTTTCAAAATCAATTTTAAGAACCTTGGCTTCAACTTCATCACCCGGGTTAAGAATAGTCTGTATGCTTTCAACCTTTTCAACGCTTGCATTCTTAACAGAAAGAAATGCTTCAACATCGTACTTGTCTATAAGCACTACAGCACCTGAACCCTGGTATCTTAAAACCTTACCCTTAACCGTATCGCCTTTCTTTACTTCCTGGGAAACCAGCTTCCAAGGATTATCTATAGCCTGTTTTATCGAAAGTTTTATTTTCCTGTTTTCCTTGTCTATATTAAGGACTTTTACTTTTACTTTTTCACTTTCCTTCAAAGCTTCCTGAGGATTGTCCACAAAGTTCCATGAAAGCTCTGACACATGTGCAAAACCCGATATACCCTCTTCAAGCTTAATTATAGCACCGTTTGGCAGAAGTTTTTCAACGTAACCGTTGTATATTTCATTTTCAGAGTACTTATCGTCAATATCTGTCCATGGGTCGCCGATCGCCTGTTTGTAACTTAAGGTAAGCTAGCTTACCTTAAGTTACAAACAGGCGATCGGCGACCCA
>JAKJGQ010000121.1 GCA_022704305.1 Thermotogae bacterium
GGCGGGAGAACCCGCCGCATTTTATGAAATCATCTTTTCTATAATTATATAGATCAGCCCGCCGGATAATGTGAGTTTTATAAACCAGTCAAAAAGCTTATCTTTTTTAACACTCACCTCTTTCTTCCTTATTTCTAGAGTATCCAAAAGCCTTTCTATAAGCTCATCTTTGAAACCGTTATGCATCAGCTCATCAAGCATATTTAGCCGTTCATTTACAGAATCAATCTTCTCTATAAGCACTTCTTTTTCTGCAAGAAAAAAACAGTTATCGTGCTCTGTCAGCAACATCCCCTCCATTCCCTATTTTGGGTTTATTATTGCTACCACACCATCAATTAAAACAGACAAAGCAATTTCTATGAACGGACTGTATATTCCTGCCTGCTTACAGATTTCACGTGCTGCCTGCAGTACTGTTTCTTTTTTCTTGGAACCGTTTCCCGGCATTTCTATCATACTTACAAGGTAAGGTATGAGGCCGGTAAGTTGCTGCATTCTTAATCTCCTATATTGTTAAAGACCTGTGTTTCCTGTGTATCAACATAATTGCCTTCATCTACCGCACAGCCTGCCGGAACAAACACACCTATCATACTGGTCATGGCAGCTTCGATCTGCTCCTTTGTCAGAGCTTCTTTTGGTTCCTGTACAGTAACAGAGTAGCTTTTTTTTGCAGAGGCATCAAAAAACTTTAACGTAAGCTTTTTCATTCAAATCACCGCCTTATGAAAGTATATAACTTTCTTTGGTGAGCATATCGTACTCTGTATAAGTGCTCAAGGAGGCAAAAGCAGAGAGGGCTGCTTTAAGATTGGTTTCGTCGTCGCTGTAGCATTTAAATGATCTGCTTTTTTTCTTTTCTTTCCCATCCTGCTCATACTTAAAAACTACGGTTGCACTTCTTGTATCAAGGGTTTTTGCCATTCTCTCACTCTCCTAATTTTTTTATTCCGGCCGGAACAGTATAAGTATACCTTTTAAGAAAACTTTTGTATACCATAAATCAAAAATCTTCCTGATATGGAAAACTTTGTACACGATCTTCCGGACAGGTAAAAGGCTTTATAACCAGGAGTACTATCCGCATAATAAAATTTAATGTATACTTTTGTATACCTATAAAAAATATAAAAGATAAGACCTTTTTTATTGTATTCAGAAATATTCAAATATCTTTGCCTTTTTTTATACTTTCCTAAAAAACTTTTTGAATATATAATTAAGAAAATAACATTAAATATAGGGAGGGAGCACATGCAAATTATATCAGCGTACAAATATGCCAAGGACAACAACATTAATTACAGAATGCTTTTAGGCCTTATAAAGCATTTCGGCCTCAAACCAATTTATGAGGAGGGCAAAAGAAGGCTTTTTGAACTATCAGATCTTGAAAAACTGAAGAATGATCTATCTATAAAAAACAATATTCAATGATTAACAAAAAAATATCTTTTTTGTTACGTAAAAAAATGTTAAATAAAATTAATATTTAATTACTGTACTTCTTGCTTCCTAAAAGTATTATAAAACTATCTATTGATTAATTAATCAATAGATATTCTAAAATAAGGGTTAGTTAACAAAAAATACACTTTTGCAAAAGAGTTATTGTGTGATAAAATATTTGTGAAACTATTGAATCTTTATATTTTTCAATTACAGGTTATCCTTGATTTTATACGGCTTATCTTTATAAAACTTTTTTACCAATAGTATTTGATATAACTGTGATAAAATACTATTATGTTAATATTTTTACTTTTCATTTTTTTACTTGAGGTGTGGATTTGAGAAAATTATGCAAGGTATTGGATTTTACCCTTTTAGTTTTTTTTCAATCTTCTTTTGGGATTCAGTCTTCTTTCTTCTTTTATAATATCTTTTATAATCTTCCTTGGTCTTTATTCATTCAGAGTTTATGACCAGGAAAATTTTTCAGGGTTAAACGAGGCAGTATTGAGAGTACTGGCCGGGTCATGTGCCGGAATTTTTGCAGTTATGATTGTTTATGTGTTTTTTGCAGACAGCCTTATAAACAAAGCTTCTCCTTTTTTCCTCAATCTTTTCTTTACGACAATTTTCTTCCCGTTTATACATAAGTTTGAACACACTATATATCTAAAAAGAACCAAACCAAAAAACTACCTTGTTATAGGAAGAAAAGCAGAGGTAGGAAAGATACTTGATGAAATAACAGAAAGATCCTTCGGAAAACTCAGATTTATTGAGTATATTAATCCTTCTCCGGAGAAGCTTCAGGAGATTGTTGAAAATGATTTTTATACGCAGATAAAAAAAGCCATAAAAGAACTTGATCCTCCACAAGAGGACAGATCGTTCGAGGAAGCAACCAAGGCTCTGGTCAGGGAGCATATAGTAGAAGGTGACAGCCAGCACATGCTGGATGCAATACTTGTAACTGACCCAAAGCTTGAAAGCCTTGTAAAATCAGAACTGCTTAACTACCAGAAAAATCAGATAGAAGTTGATTATCTACCAATAATTGCTGAAAAGTATCTTAAAAGAGTTCCCCTTGTTGTTGCGGAAAAGTTTAAAAGCTACTATGAAGTAAGCTTTCAGGACTATAAATATTCGCCTGCCAAACGGGCGATTGACTTGTTATTCTCTATAGTTTTTCTTGTATTATTTTCGCCTATAGTAGCGGTATGCGGTTTATGGATTCTGATAGAGAACGGAATGCCGGTCATTTTTAAGCAGCATAGAGTAGGTCAAGGGCAAAAGTACTTTCTTATGCATAAGCTAAGGACTCTTAAGAATAATTCAGATGAAAATACTTCTGATAAGGATTTTACATTGCGTGACGATACAGATAAAAGGGTGCTCACAATAGGTAGATTTCTGCGTAAGTTCAGATTAGATGAAAGCCTTCAGTTTTATGACGTATTAAAGGGAACAATGAGTATAGTCGGGCCGCGTCCGGAAATGAAGGAGTTTAACGATGAGATGAAAGACAAAATTCCATTTTATCTGAACAGGCTTAAAGCCAAACCGGGAATAACCGGATGGGCACAGATAAACTATAAGTATACAACAACTTTGGAGGAATACAGAACCAAGACAGAATACGATCTTTACTACATAAAAAACAGAACAACTCTGCTGGATCTGCAGATAATGCTTAAAACTATTGAAACTATGCTTAAGATAAGAAAGTAAACGAAACGAGGTGATTGTATGAAAAAACTTCTCATTGCATCTGATTTTACTCTTATTCTTTGTTTTAATCTTTTTCTCACAAAAAATATCCTGGCATCATCTATTATGGCTGTAAGTCTTATTATAGGCTTTTATTCCTTTGGAATATACACATCGTCAGTAATTAAAAGCTTTAATACATCATTAGTGCGCATGATTTCGGGAATAATGATTGCATTTTTTATAGTTTTTATTTTTATATTTGTTTTCAGACTTCCGATAAACAGGTTCCATTTTCTGTATAATATTTTTTTCGTTTCACTTACTACCTTTTTGCATTCAATTTTTTATAGAGCTTTTTATAATAAAATCCCAACAGAAAGAATTTTGAGATTGGCATATGATGATGAACTGAGTGAAGTATTTCAGGAAATTACAGTTGCTGCCGATGGGCATCTGAAGATAATTGACTGTCCGGATGATCCTGAGAAAGTCTTTTTAGAGGAAAATACCACTCTTTTAGTTTGCAGGGGAAAGCTGGAAGATAAAGAATCAGAGATAGTAACTTCCTGTATTGAAAAAGGTATAAATGTGGAGTACCTCCCGCTTTATATAGAAAAATACCTCTACAGGACGCCTGTTGAAGTGATAAAAAGATTTCCAGAGTATTATAATATCGCTTTTTCAGAATCTAAAGTTAATTTTTCAAACAGAGTATTTGATGTACTCATAAGTTCTCTTGTTTTGATTCTATCTTCCCCCATAATTCTTTTAAGCATAATTTTGATTAAGCTGGAGGATGGAAAGGAAATATTTTTTAAACAAAAAAGAATCGGAATGAACGGAAAATCATTTTATGCCTATAAGCTCCGTACAATGAACAGAGTACAAGAGAACGGAGAGTATGTTGATAAACCTACAAAAATCGGGAATATTTTAAGAAAATTCAGAATAAACGAACTTCCACAGATTATAAATGTTTTTAATGGGGATATGTCTCTTGTAGGTCCTAGGCCAGATGTTGAAAGAACCATGTTCTTCTGTGAGGAGGAGATACAGTTTTATCATTTCAGAAGGACTGTTCCGCAGGGAATTACCGGAAATGCACAAGTTTTATATAAATATGTGGATAAATTAGAAAAAGAAACATTTTCAAAACGGTTGAGCTATGATATATACTTTGTAAAAAACTACTCTTTTTCACTCTACTTTACAACACTTTTAAGAACAGTGGAAACCGTTGCGTTTGGAAGGGGGAAGTAATGTAATGATATACTCCATAAACCTGGAAGAATGGATAGATAAAAACTTTTTAAATCAGATTGAAAATTACAAAAATCTCCAGAATCTTTTTAATAAAAGTATTGTACAGAGTATCATAGAAAATGAAGATAACGATTCAGCCACATTACTCATAGGATATTATAACCCTTTCAGCTATTCATATATAGGGCAGATCATGGACTCTATAGAGCTTCTTGTA
>JAKJGQ010000122.1 GCA_022704305.1 Thermotogae bacterium
GCTGTACTTACTATTTCTTTGTTAAGCGAGGAGTGTTTACTGATGAATCTGTCGTAGAAGAAACCGTGAGAGTTAAAAAGCTTTATATTCTTTATGCCTGTAAGAGCTTCCACGCTGTCACCATACATCTCTCTGTACATACTCATAGTTTTAGCCTCGTGTTTACGTATTTTTATACCAAAAAAATACGTAGCCAGTATGATAAAAGGCAGTGTCATGAGGGTAACCAGAGCCGAAGAAGTGTTTATCCTGTATATTATGACAAAATAGACAACAGCCTGGATCAGGCTTATGGGAAGAAGAATAAGTGCCTGGTAGAATACCGATGCCTTGTTAGTATTGTTTATAATATCTCCCCATATCTTACCGGGAGAGTTATCTATGAAGTAAGTAAACTTGGTCTCCATGATTTTTTTGAACATCGTCAGCCTTAGATTTTTTATACCGCTATATAAAAGCCTGTGAGCCAAAAAAGAGATCAAAGTGTCTATTATAAAAAGGATTCCATATATAATGGCTATAACAGCAAATATTTCCGCGATCGCTCTACCGTCTTTGATATTGGTACTTGTATCAATAAAACTTTTAGTGTACTGAGAAATCAGAAAAGAGACCGCCACATTAACGGCGATCACCAAAATAAGGAACAAGGCCTGCCATCTGTTGTTTTCAAAAAAAATTTTTATCCCCTTTTTCATACTCCCTCCCCGTCATCCTGCGAATATCTGACTTTTCCTAAATATTTTATATCTGAAATATAATTTTCCCCCGGAAATTTTGAACAGTAGATGTTTTCAAACTCTTTTTCCAAAAACTGCGGATGTTTGTCTCCAAGCTTAAACCCACTGCCCTGCCCGACATATTCTATAAACTTCTTTATCTCCTCATGTTTATCCGCATATCCGTCATAGTCGTAATGAAAAACAAAAGCATATACAAAATACTTTTCAAAAATTTGATAGCTGAAAAGTATTGAAAAATAAGTGCAGTGAAAGCTATATCCCCCGGCAATTGCTGCTAAAAGTCCAAAGGGAGATTTTATCTTGGATCCCAAAAAGTATATACATTCAAGAGTACCGTCTGTGGAAAAGCTCTTGCCGGGAAGTATAAATTCAGGCATGATCTTAAAATAGTCCTGCTTATATCCTTCAAATAAATATGCCAGCTCGAATCTTTCCTTTTTTATTCTTTGGGTCATAGAGTAGTAGTAGGTTTCAGAATCATAGTTCAAAAAATTTCTCAGATACTTTTTTTCATGACTTGCATAAACCTTTTTCATCTCCTGCGGCACTCCCGTGGGAAAGATTGCCTGTATCTCCGTCGGCACTTTATAAACAATTTCTTTCTCAGCTATCTTTTCAAAGATACTCTTTTCCATGAAAAAACAGTTGTTTCTATATATAAAATCAATTTTATTTTTTTTCAGATATATCATGTGACTCATATCCAGTGCGGGATTTTCAGAACAAAGTGTGATGAACATACAGTCACTCCCCTTTAATTTCCAAAGCAGCATCATAGATTATTCTATCTATACACATCTTTCTGCTCTTGTCTTTTTCAGTGATACTCTTTCTGAACCTATATCTTTTGTAAAAACAGCTTCCCTGCGCCGCATAGTACTTCTGTTCGGCGCAAAAGTCAAGGTATTTGCAGCTATTACAGCCGCAGACATCTATCCCATATTGAGTTAGCACATCTACTTCACTCTCCTTAAGCGGTGAAAAAACATGACTCTCTGTCACACTCCGGATGAAAGTCTCTTCTATCTGTCTCACATCGTTAAATCCAAAGATATTATGCGTAGCGATATAATCATCTTCCATCTCATAAAGATAGTGACACGGATAAAGATCCCCGCGGGGAGAAATAGTCGTAACATAATTGGAAGCATCGTAACAGCTTGAGAGTGAGCTACGGATCTTTTTGCCGTATGGAAAGTTATTTACAGTCCGTATACTTTCACTCAGATTCCAAAATTCTATGCTTTCATTGTCAGAAATCATATCCTTCATGATCTTCTTCAGCTCGTTTTTTAAAACTTCATGGTTCAGCTCATTTGTATTAAGATTAATATCAGGATTTACATTTACCTTAAAACCAAGAGCTTTAAAAAACATATAATCATCGAAAAGATTCATATAATTTTTTACTGTAAGGGTTTTAGCTATGGAAATACTGTCTTTTTTAAGCTTTTGAGAAAGGCTTTTAAGATTACCGGCAACCGTTGAAAATGTCCCCGTACCGTCTGCAAATACTCTTGAAGCATCGTGCGAGGCTTTTATACCGTCAATACTGATCAGAAGACTGAAGTTGTTATTTTTTATAAACTCAGCAATTTCATTACTGAGTATGCTTAAATTAGTGGTTACAGAAAAAGATTCAACTTTGTCCTTCACACTTTCAGTTATAAGCTTCATCACTTCAAAGTTTAAAAAAGGCTCTCCTCCAAAGAAATGAATCCTGTATACTTTGTCGGCAGTACAGTTAATCATCTCTGCTACCCTTTGAGCCGTATAAGCGTTCATATCACCACTGCTTCTGAAAGAACCCTTTAAATCCTGGAAACAGTACCTACATTGAAAGTTACAGCTTCCAGTCAGAGAAATCCAGTATACTTTATTCATGCTCTCCCCTTAATGCCTGTTTTTGTTTTTAGAATAATATATTTATGTTACTTTTAAACTTTTTATACTTGTCTTGATTAAAAATATTATATCATATTTTTTTATATATTAAATTTTTTCATCAATTGTTTAAAATACTTATGTATCAAGTCTTTTAAACTTTTTTTAATAATTTGATATGTTTTTTTTATAAATAGATTTTTCATACATTACTATAGATACCTATAATATTGATCTATATCAATTAGTATCTTAAAATAATTTTTTGTATCATTTTAATTGTATTTATGTTTATTATTTATTTATATTATTTTTTATATGCTTAATAGATAACATTAAAAAAATCCCGGATCAGATCTTACTTAATCCGGGATTGAATCTCTTAAATTTTATTTTTACTTATCTTCTTCCATTGCTTGTCTTGCCATGCGGTCTGCCATATCGTTAAACTCATCGCCGCTATGACTTTGTACCTTATTCCAGAATATCTCTATGCCGCAGTTGACAACAGTCTGCTGATATTTTTTGGTATTTGGGGTTTTCGCTTTCCACCGCATGCATGCCCATTCTTCCAGACCGCTGTAATCATAAAAGATCTGAACTCTCTTCTCTCCCATTTGTTTCAGCCATTCTAATGCATCAAGAACAGCCTTTATCTCTCCCGCAACCTGACGTGAAGGGTCAAAGCTTTTAAAAGCATCCGAAAAGGTATGAATAACTTTGCCTTCATTTACAACTATAAAAGCATAACCAACCTTTCCGTCTCTGTAAGATCCGTCTGTATAAATTTTTAACATCCATCACCCTAATGCCGTATCAAGAATCATCATAATAATGAAACCTGCTATAAGTGAGAATGTTGCCACCCGCTCGTTTCCGTGAGAATGGGTCTCGGGAATTATTTCATCGCTTATTACATAGAGCATTGCTCCCCCTGCAAAAGAAAGAAAAAACGGCAGGGCAGGTTTCATAAGGACTACAAAGGAAGCACCCAAAAGTCCTCCGATAGGTTCTATTACTCCCGTCAGAAAAGACCAGAAAAAGGCCTGTTTTTTTGTGTATCCGGCTTTTAAAAAGGAAACTGCTGTCGCCGTACCTTCCGGAATATTCTGAAGCCCAATAGCTATAGCAACTATAAGACCATTTTTCAGCATACCGCTTCCGAAGCTTACTCCTACAGCCATTCCTTCGGGAAAGTTGTGCAGCGCAATTGCGGTAACAAAAAGCCAAACTTTTTTTACCATTTCTTTTGATACGTTTCTTCCCTCAGGACCTTTAATAAAATGTTCATGAGGAGAAAAGCTGTCAAAAAGCTCTATTACCAGTGCACCTGCAATTATTCCAATAACAGCCACCCATATACCGCCGCTGTCTATTGCCGGCATTATAAGAGAAAACATCGTAGCTGCAAGCATAACCCCGGCCGCAAACCCCAAAAGCATATCAAGCTGTTTTTCTGTAAGCAGTTTTTTAAAAAAAAGAACAGGTATAGCTCCTATAGATGTAGCAAGTCCTGCAACAGTACTTGCAACCACACCATACAGCCATATCTGGGAACCTGTTAACTCCATACTTTCCCTCCTTGTGTATTCAATCATCTATAAAAAATTTAATCTATAAAAAGACTTCCTTTATCAGTCAATCTGGCTTTTTCAAGGTTGTGTACAGCTCTTTCTGTTATGGTATAAATGCTGTCATTATCTTTAAAAACACTTCCGCCAGCTGAAACACTTGCCATAATAATTTCATTCTCTTCTTTAAGAAAACAGTTGTTCATAGTTATGAGCATGTTCTGAGCTATATCGTGTAGCTGCTCCCTGTCAACAAACTTTACAATAAGCATAAAACTGTCATTACCCCATCTGCCTGTTTCGTCTGTTATTCTGAGATTAGCAGACAGGTTTTTTGCAGCCATAATCAAAATCTTTTCCGCTACTCGTTCTTTATACTTCTCAGCTATCTGAGAAAGATTATCAATACCAAAACATATAAGACCAAAAGGTACTGAAAC
>JAKJGQ010000123.1 GCA_022704305.1 Thermotogae bacterium
TTTGAATTTAACATCGAACAACAGGCAGTAAGGGCATACGGCATTTTATGCAAGGAAAACAAAATACCAGGTGAGTTGAGAATCCTTAATGGAGGACATGACAGCGGAGTATGGAAGCCTGCATTTTCAGAAGGGTTAAAGTATCTAGGAAGT
The DNA here is from genome assembly GCA_022704305.1 of Thermotogae bacterium. Lineage (GTDB taxonomy): Bacteria > Thermotogota > Thermotogae > Petrotogales > Petrotogaceae > UBA5851. The sequence goes on from JAKJGQ010000123.1 coordinate 154, forward strand.
ATTGTTTCAAAAGAAATTAAAAAGCTTTCTTCTTCTCCGGCCATAAAAACAGAAGTAAAAATAGACAAGGTATGGAGTTTTAAAGCCGCAGGTCCTATAAACAGTTCTCCAGCGGTAGGAAGTGACGGAACCATATACTTCGGATGTGACGGCAAAAAAATATATGCCCTGACTCCAGACGGAAACAAAAAATGGGAGTATGCAACGGATGATGCTGTATATGCAACACCGGCCATAGATAATGACGGGACAGTCTATTTTGCCTGCTGGGACGGATTTTTGTATGCCATGAATCCGGATGGTACGCTTAAATGGAAAAATAATACCGGATGCGGAGATTCCTCGCCTTGTATCGGAGTGGACGGAAGCATATATATAGGCAGTTCTGACGGAAAACTTATATGTATAGATAAAAACTCCACAATCAAGTGGCAGGTGCAGCTTGGATCGATAGTTACTTCTTCTCCGATTACAGACACACGCATGATATTTGTGGCAAGTGAAGACAACAAATTTTTTGCATTTTCCTTGGATGGACAAAAGATATGGCAAGCAGAGCTTGACAGTTGGATTACTTCATCGCCTTCATTTTATGATGAAAATATTGTTATGGCAGTATCAGGAAGTTCATTATATGTCTTTGAAAAGAGCACGGGCAAAGTCATCAAGCAGATTGCGGTCAGTGGCGGAAGATCCTCGGCGGTAACTGATAAAAACGGTAACATATATATTGGAACCCGTGAAGATAAAAAATTATATGCATTTAATAAGAATTTTGAAAAAATCTGGGATTTTGCAACAGGAGCAAGAGTTTATTCAACTCCACTGACAGTTTCCGGTGGGTTGATAATGTTCGGTTCACGGGACAAGTCTTTTTACTGTGTAGATTCTTTTGGGAATATGATCTATGAACTCAAAACGGGGGGAGAAGTAAATTCATCACCTGTAATGGCAGAAGACGGGACGCTTTACATAGGATCTGCAGATTCACAGCTTTATGCTATAAGATTTACAGATGCGTCTTTTCAGGAGTCTTTATGGCCGATGTTCAGAGGAAATAAAAGAAGAAACGGAAGTACAAAATAAAATTCTATTTCGGAGGTGGATGTATGAAGTTAAAAGCGTTATTGGTGCTGTGTATGATCATTTCAGCAGTTGTGGTTTTTGCAAAACCGACAGTCATAAGGCTTCTGGAGCAGGATTTTCTTCCCTCCAATCCTGATGATGAGCAGTATGTAAAGCTTATAGAAACGGAATTTTTAAAAGCAACCGGTATAGAGATTGATATACAGCTGGTTCCGATTCCAAGTGGTAAGTATGCCGACAAAGTCAACGTTCTGCTTGCAAGCGGTGATTTTCCGGATGTAATATGGTTCAGGGACAATGTTGATATACCATATGCTGATCAGGGTCTTCTTATGGATCTCAGAGCACTGGTATCAAAATCCGAAACTCTGAAAAAAGCAATGCCTTCATGGGATATGGCAAGATTAAATTCATACCCGTATCTGCTATGGATAACTCCTATAAACCCAAAGATCGCCGTTGTAAGGGAAGATTGGATGAAAGAACTTGGAATTTCTGCTCCTAAGACAGTAGAAGATTATTATGATATGATGAAAAAACTTAAAACTAAAGCACCTAATGCAATCACTATAACAGGAAATCTTGAAAGACTTGACTCAATTTTTAATGCTGCATTTGGAACCGATCAGACCTTTATTAAGCAAAAAGACGGAACATTCACGTATTCGAGAATAACTCAGGGTGAAAAAGAAAAACTGGCTTTTTATAACAAGCTTTTTAAGGAAGGGCTGCTTGATCCGGAATTTATCACCGTTAACTGGCAGAGTATGGAAGATAAACTCTATTCTTCAAAAGTAGCGATGGTTGTAGGAGGATCGGGAATAGTTGTGGATATGTATCAGCAGAGAATGTACGATTCGGGAAATAATACAAAGCTTATAGCCTTGGAACCTCCGGTCGGAATCTCCGGCAAGGCAGGTTTCCCGGCTGTGAACGTTAACAGGCAGTCAAGAGGTTTTGCAATAACAACCGTCTCAAAGGTAAAAGATGTTGCGTTTAAACTTCTTGAATTCATGGCTACTGAAAGGGGTCAGTTTATAGACAGGCTGGGAGTTGAAGGCAGAGAGTACAAGGTAGTTAACGGAAAGATTGAAAAAACAGAAAAAGGTCTTGTATGGTATCCTCGATTCTATGAAAATCCTAACTGGAACTCACCAATAGAGCTTTATGGCGAAGTTGGCAAAAAATCTCTTGAAATAGTTAATAAATATTATGTAGAAGATAATTATTTTGAAATGCCTGCAAAGTATTCGACTAGCTGGGATGAAATGAACAATCTTTATAAAGAGTACTCCATAAAGATTGTTACCGGGGAGTATGCAATAGAGAAATTTGACGAGTTTGTCACCAAATGGAGAAAAGCAGGTGGAGATACATATATAAAGCTTGCTAATGAATTTTTTAAAAAATCCGGTAAGTAGGAAAGAATAATGAAAGAGAAGATAAGAGGTTCAATAATCGGTGCTGCCCTGGGAGATGCTCTCGGGGCGCCCATTGAGAAGCTTAGCCATTCAAAAATAAAAGAAATGTACGGCAAAGTAACAGATCTGAATGTTGAAAGCTACAAGTCAAAATCAAAGACTCACGGAAAGGGTTACGGAAGAATAACAGACGATACATTGTTGAGTATCAGGCTATGCGAGATGTATAATGAAAAAATTGATCATATTGATACGTACGATGTGTTCACACTTATCAAAAAAATTTTCTTCCAAAAGATGTGGGTACCCGAGTATCAAAAAGAGATTCCTCTTATAGAAAGACTTTTTTACCCGGAGAAATATATTTTTCTCAGCAACTATCTTGCATCACGCGATCCAAGGTCGGGCGGAACCGGAAATATGGTGAACTGTGGAGCAGCAATGTATATGGCGCCAGTGGGACTGGTAAATGCATGTGATCCTTTTAAGGCATATGAAGAAGCCATAAATTTTGGTTTGTCTCATCAGCACAGCTATGGTCTTGAAGCCGCAGGTGTTTTTGCGGCATGTGTGGCGGCTGCCATGATACCCGGAATAAAAATGTCCGAAGTTGCCTCGTTAGCAATAGATCTGGCAAAAGACGGAACACAGCTTGCAATAAAAGATATCGTAAAAGAAACAGTATTAATGGATAAAAATGAAGATAATGCAGATAAGTTCCATGAAATCATAAAAAAATACAGCCCTATGGGAGATAATGTTGAAAGATTTGAAGATCAGGTCGGACTCCCGACTGAAAATTATACCCCAAGCCGTCTCAAGAGCATAGAGGAGCTTCCCATTGCCATAGGTTACTGCATGCTTTATGAAGACGACCTTATGAGAGCAATGACCGAAGGTGTTAACTCTGGAAGAGATACCGATTCAATTGGAGTGATGATAGGAGCCATACTTGGAGCAAAACTGGGTGTTCAGTCAATAAGAAAAGAGCTCATAAACCAGTTGAAAGAAGCAAACAGGTATGATTTTATGGAGATAGCGGATAAATTTTATGAAACTGTCAGAGCGATACACGAAAAAGACAGAAAGAGGTATATTAATATTATTGATATGAGGAAATGATAATAACCGTTTGGAGGGAGAGAAAATGAAATTCGACCAGAAGTATCTTGAAAAAGTATATGCCGGGCTTTTGGGGAAGATTATCGGTGTAAGGCTTGGAGCGCCGGTTGAACCATCTGTTTGGACGTATGAGAGAATACTGGAGTCATATGGAGAAATAACAGACTATGTAAAAAGCTATAAGAACTTTGCAGCTGACGATGATATCAACGGACCGATGTTTTTTATCCAGGCAGTTGAGAGCTACATAAAAAATGATCGCATGACAGCGCAGGACTGCGCTGATACATGGCTTAACGTTACCTCCGAAGGACATGGAATGTTCTGGTGGGGAGGATACGGTATATCGACGGAACATACAGCTTTTGATAATTTGAAAAAAGGTATTTCTGCGCCACAGAGCGGAAGCGTCGAAAAAAATGGAAGTACAGTCGCTCAGCAAATTGGCGGGCAAATTTTTGTTGACACATGGGGGTTAGTTTTTCCTTCAGACTACAAAAAAGCCGGTGAAATGGCGAGAATTTCGGCAAGTGTTTCCCATGATGCAAGTGCGCTTGACGGTGCACAGTTTGTTGCAGGCTGTATAAGTCATGCTTTCAACGAAACTGATATACTAAAACTTGTAAAAGATGTTTCTGATGTTCTTGATAAAGGATCAGAGTACAGGGATATGATAGAAAAAGTCCTTGATTTTTATAAAAATAATCCAGAT
>JAKJGQ010000124.1 GCA_022704305.1 Thermotogae bacterium
TTTTCCGATTCCTCTTGCTCCACCTGTTACAACGCAAACTTTTCCGTTCATTCTCATAGTATTATCCCCTCCAGAATATTTTTAAAGTGCCTTTCCCCATCTTACGACTGCACCGGCCCATACAAATCCTAAGCCTGCTCCAACCATAACAATGTTGTCTCCATCTTTTATTTTACCAGATTTTAGCCCAAGCTCGATAGAAAGAACCTGATCATTCTGTCCAATATGTCCGTAATCATCAAGATATGTGGTCTGATCTTCTTTAAGACCAAGTTCTTTGAGAACCTCCATATGGGCGGAACGCTTGAAATGAAGAATGGCAAGATAATTAATATCCTTATCGGTAAGATTTCCTGATTTTTTCAATGCCTGTCTTATTACCCAATAAAAGTTAGGCATAGTCTTTTCTCCAAGTCTGGCTTTAAACGTTGCAGGATCTCTGACAACAAAGTGCATGTTTTCAAAATCCTTTTCAGCCATAGGCCAGCTCTTGGAACCACCCTTTTCAACCACACAATCTTCAGAAAAGGAACCGTCTCCCTTGAACGCTGTACCGAGAATAACGTTTCTGTCATAACCCTTTCTTAAAACCATAGCAGCACCACCGGCTCCTATATCAAACATGAAGGATGTCTCCGGGACTTTATAGCTTATAAGATCAAGATTTCTATATCCGCTTACCAAAAGAACAGTTTTTATATCTTCATTGGCTGTCATCATTGATTTTGCAACTTCCATGCCGCTCATCATTGAACCACACATGGCTTCCATATCAAATGACCATGCATTTTTTGCTCCAAGAACTTCGGCAACTTTAAGTCCGGCAAGCCAACATGGATAATCCTTATGCTGTGCTCCATTCCAAATAATAAGATCTATTTCCTGTGCAGAAATACCTGCATTTGCAATTGCAGCTCTTGCAGCTTCTATTCCCATATGACTTGTAGTATCCTCAGGACCGGGGATAGGCTTCTGTTTTACTCCAAATTTTACTGAAATTACATCCTCCGGTATTCCCGTCTGTTCAGAAATCTCTTTTGCGCTGATAAATGTTTTGGGTGTATACGTTCCCAATCCCATTATTCCTATGTTCATTTTCTTCACCTCTTTTTAATACTGTTGTTTTTTATATGAATCACTTCTCATTGTGTGAATCACTTCTCATTTTAAAACAAAAGTCAAAAAAAATAAAATATGACTAGACATGTTTATCAAGAGTTTTAACCAAATTACGGTAAATAATTTTAAATACCTGTCTTTTTTGTAGATTAACAAAATGTACGGGTATAAAATAAAAAAGGCGGCTTAAAAGCCGCCCGATCAGATTCCATAACTATTTAACTTCTTCTGAAAGACTAACAGTAACCTCACCTTCAAAATCCTCTTTCAAAGCATATTTCAAAGATAACAGTCCTATCTTGAGCTGTTCTTCATCCGGCTCGACAGTAGTGATCTTTTGAAGCGACATTCCCGGATAAGAAAGAATTTTTCCCAAAGGATTATCAATTATCTTGGCAGTAAGCCTCTGAAATTCATATGCCACACCCGCTACAAGTGGAAGAAGGATTATACGTGCAATTACTTTTTCCCACATACTGTTCATTCCCAACGCTCCGGAAATGGCAAAAACAACGATAGATGCAAAAACTGTAATTATAAGAAAGCTTGTACCACATCTGGGATGAAGCGTAGTGTACTTTTTGGCATTGGCACTGGTAAGCTCTTCCTTTTTTTCATATGTATAAACACTTTTGTGTTCGGCACCATGATACTGAAAAACCCTTTTAATATCTTTAAGATGCGAAATACCCCATATATAAACAATCACAAATACTGCTCTTATTATGCCCTCTACAAAAGCGAACCAAAACTCTGATTTTATATTCAAAGGTTTGGTTATAATAACCGGCAGAACACCAAAACCGAGGACTGCTATAAGGATGGCAAAAAGAAAAGCAAAAACCATATCCTTGGTGGTAAACTCCTCTTTCTCATCCCCAGATACCTTTGCAGAGTAAGATAATGCATTCATGCCAACTATCATTGAGTGAATAAGAACAAAAAAACCTCTTATAAGAGGGATTTTCTCTATTACTCCCCATGATTTGTCAGGCATACGTTTTATAGCTATGCTTCCGTCTGGCTTTTTTACAGCTACGACAGTATTTACCGCTTTCATCATTACTCCTTCAATAACCGCCTGCCCGCCAACGGTGCGCGGTAATTCCCCTTTATTATTTGACGGCATCATTCATCCTCCTTATAATCTCTTGGGCTACTCCATCTTCCGTAAGTATATAATAAAATTTTAAAGCTTCTTTTTCAACTCCATTAACTTCACTCAATACAACCGAAGCTTTTTTTCTTATAAGATACCTTTCTTCTTCACTTTTTTGTGAAATATCAATCACTATCGAAAAAAGCCGCGTGTCTTTCAAGCACGCGGTCATGATCTCATTGATTATCTTCTCATCAATTTTCATTAATGCTTTTCTTCACCCTCATTCATGCTTACAGCAACTTTAAACTTAATACCGGTACGCTTTTCATTTCCAACTTCGACTTCAACAAAACCGGGTATCACATAAACCAGCTTACCGTCGGTTTCAACAAAACGCCGCGCAATGGCAATTGCTTTTACTGCCTGATTGACTGCACCGGCTCCTATTGCCTGAATCTCAACCTCTTCGTTTTTTGAAAGAACTCCCGCTATAGCTCCTGCGACTTTATTTGGGGCAGATGAATGACTAACTTTTAATACTTCCATTCTATAGCTCTCCTCCTTATACTTTATATCTTTATTATTATTTTACCACATTTTAAAAAAAATACAAAGTATTTTAAACACTTTAAAAATAAAAAGCCAAACATTTTACGTTTGGCTTAACTTTAATGAATTTTATATTTCTGTGAGCTGAATCCATACCTTGGTTATGGAGTCCAGAATCTCCTCCGGAGTTATAAGCTCTCCGTTTATCTTATTGAGCATTTCAATATGCTTATTAGTCTTGTTGAGCTTAGATAACTCTTGGGCATACTGTCCCATGTTCATTTCAGGAATAATAAATGCATTTGCGGAACGGAAAAGCTTTTTAATTCTCGAAACAGGAGCAGGCCAAATAGTAACGGGCTTAAAAAGACCGACAGGTATCTTATCGCTTCTGGCCATCTTCACAGCTCTGAGGGCACTTCTTGCGGTAGTACCGAAAGCAACCACAACAATTTCGGCATCACTGAGCATATACTCTTCATATATAGAAATTTCTTCAGAATACATTCTTATTTTTGAATCAAGGTGCTTAATCATTTTTTCGGCAACTTCAGCCTGTCCTGCCGGAAAACCGGTCTCGTCATGAACCAAACCTGAAACATGAAATCTTGTCTTACCCATCCCGACAAGAGGCGCGACTGTCCTGTCCTCGCCCAAATCAAACGGATGGAAAAGCTCGTCATCTGAAAACTCTGTATCTTTAATCCTCTGTATTATCTCAGGATTCTCTTCTTCATCTGTAAGGAAAAAGCTTTCCCTCATGTGGCCAAGTGTTTCATCCATGACAAGAAATACGGGTGTTCTGTACTTTTCAGCATAGTTGAAAGCCTTTATAGTGTACTTATAGACCTCTTCAACCGTCGAAGGATAAAGGGCGATTATCTGGTGATCTCCATGTGTCCCCCATCTGAGCTGCATTATATCGCCCTGTGCAGGTTTGGTTGGCATACCTGTGCTGGGACCGCCTCTCATAACGTTCACAAAAACACACGGGGTTTCTGTCATAACGCCGTATCCTATTCCTTCCTGCATAAGAGAAAAACCGGGACCGCTTGTTGCCGTCATTGATTTTACTCCCGATAGTGAAGCTCCTATTATTGCTGCAGCACTTGAAATTTCATCTTCCATCTGAATGAAGGTACCTCCTACTTTCGGAAGCTCGCGTGCCATCGTCTCAGCTACCTCAGAAGATGGAGTTATGGGGTATCCTGCATAAAACCTGCATCCGGCCTTTAGCGCAGCCAATGCACATGCTTCGTTTCCTTGCATAATAACCATTCTGCTCATTTTATCCACCATCCTAATTATTTGTTTTCTTCTGACTTTTCCTCAACAATTTCTACAACGTTGATGGCAAAGTCCGGACATATCCTTTCACACTGGAGACAACCTATACATTTGGTCTGATCAGGAATCTCGGGTTTATCGTACTTTCCTTTGATTATAGTCTTAGTGGGACATATCCAGTAACATAAACCGCAACTTTTGCAGTAACTCCTGTTTATTTCAACATTATAGGCTTTTTTTGAAGCCATTTCAGCACCTCCGTTAAGGCATTAATTTTGGTATTATATTTAAAAACACTCCTGCTGCCACAGCTGAACCTATTACTCCTGCAACATTAGGAGCCATTGCATGCATAAGTATGAAGTTGGTCGGGTCATCCTTTTGGGCTATCGACTGGGCAACCCTTGCA
>JAKJGQ010000125.1 GCA_022704305.1 Thermotogae bacterium
TTACCTTGGATCTGGTCAGTTCATTTACACTTCCATCATTTAGGACTCTGGAAACGGTTCCTACTCCGACACCTGCTTCTTTAGCCACATCCCGTATGCTTATTCCGCTTTTCAAAGCTGTCACCTCTAATTTTTCATGGAACTATTTCCATGTTATATAATTTTACATTCTTAACCAAAACTAATTATGGGTAATCTTCTCTGATTAAGAAAAAATATCAGAGATTAAATAAAAAAATGTTGATTATACTTAGTATAACAACAAAATTAATGAAATGAGACTATTTTTCTATTGTGCAAAAAATAAAGAAAAAGGAAAGCCTAATAGCTTTCCCTTTTACAGACCAAAAAAAAGTTTATACTTCTCTGCAACATCAATAAAAGATTGAATATTTTCTTTTTCGGGATTAAATATACCGTTCTTCTCACATTCTTTCAGAAGCAGTTCAAGATCGGTCAGATTCTTTTCGTAAACACCTCTTTTTTTAATTTTCTCCGTATAGTAAAGTCTGCTCACCATGGGCTTGATAAAAGAAGAAATAACTGTCCTGGGAGTGCTTTTTCCAAGGCTTTGAAAGTCAACGAAGATGCAGTCTCCTGTTTCTTTAGATCCTATTTGAAATATTACCGGCACATTTTTATACATTTTTATGTGGCAGCGTATATATTCATTAATAAGATATTCTTGCAACGAACTTCCTAGACATAATTCCAAAGTATCTTTTTTTAATTTGTATACTTTAAATCGAGACTCTAAAATGTTTATAAGGGATGCATTTTTACCTGTTTCATTCATCAGAGCAATAAATCCGCAGCCTGTCTGAGAAATAATTGAACGTACCTCGTGATCCAAAAACCAAAAAACCATATCTTCGGTTCTTTGGCAATTAATGATCTCCTGAACTGGTTTGCCGTTATTGTAAAGCATAAAAAATGCATCAAGCGGATTTGCACCTGCTTCTCTCTGAATTCTTTCAAATGGGTTATCGTACTCATATCCTGAGCTGAGACAATATCCTGATATAACGGCATCTTTTTTGGGTTCGATTTCTGTTTTATCCAGTGTTTGTATGTAATCGGCAACATCCTGCATGACTTTTTCAAAGTCATCTCTGGCAGTCAGAACTGTTCCAAACTCATTTTTATTAAGATACTTCAGACATAAGGCAGAAAACTCCTTTAGCCAACTGTAGAAAACCGGAACAAAACACAAAGGGGCGCCCTCATGAAAACGTATTTCATTTCTTCCGCTTTTGGAGATACCGTATATCTGAAAAATACATTCTTCTATCATACCTTCAAGAACAGAGATAAAAAGGTCTAGAAAATCTCTTCTTTCAAGTGTATTCTCAAGAACCTGTATATCAAAGCCCTTGCCTAAGCCTATGACCTGGTGTATCTCAGAAAGCTTATAGTTCATATCTGTGGCTTTGTATGCTTCTTTTTTCATTCTTATGGCTGTGAGGAGTCTAGATGCTCTGTCCAATCTCAAAGACAGACTGTTTTCCTCTAAGAGATCCTTATGAACCGGAAGATTTCTTAGATCGCCAACTTCCAGATCCACACTTCCGGCTATAAACCCATAAATAAAAAATGCCAGTTTGCTGTTCAGAAGAGCCAGAAATCTGAAGGTATGAGAGTCATCATGGCAAAAAACAGAGCTTCCCTTACAATCAAAGAGAAAACCCTGCGGAAGGTATCTGAAAGTTGAACCAGATGATGTTGTCATTGAATAGGTTATTCCACTTCGGAAATAATACTCTTTATTCGGAAGATTGTTTCCCGTATTCTGTAAAATTTCGGTGCTCTGACTGTCAAAAGCGATTACCCACCAGAGATTTCCGTACCATTTATTGTAAGGTCCGCCTTTGGCATAAGGCACCCATTTTTTTGAATTATCAGACGTATCAAACCTTATACTGTTCTTTTCGACCTCCCAGAAGTATCTCAAAAATTTCTTATTATTACCTGTTGCTATTCCCTGGCGGACATCTGCAAACTCCATTAGCGTGGGATTAGAGAAAATATCTCTGAACTCCTGGGAAATCCAATAAACAAAAGGTTTTCCGGGAATACTTTCAAAATCATTCTGATCTGAAAAGTAACATAACTCTGGGAATTTCCCTTCAAGTACTCTGTGAAGCGTAGCTTTTTTATCGCAGGCAGCAGTTCCGTCTAATTTTATATATCTTGCTACAGATGACAGGTGTTTTTCTTTTTTCAGGATAAAGGCGCAGGTGTCAACCAGAGCATTATCAAACACCCCACCGAGCCCGAAATGGACGAACTCTTTTATATTCATGTTGTCAAGAATGAACGAACGCGTCTGTTTAAAACTGCTTATAAACATGAAAGTCTGAGGAGTAATCATTGCACATATACCGTTTTTTTTGAGCAGAGAATGGCTGCGTATTATAAAACAGGCATACAAATTCTTTCTGTAATTTTTATAGTACATGTCAATTTTAGCTTTTAGTTCGGCAGAATAATCAGAGGAATCCGTATATGGAGGATTGCTTAATATAATATCAAAGCTTTCCTCTTTGAGAAACTTGGAGTCACCCAAAGGATAAAGACTTCCCAGAGTTCTGTACTCCGCTGCCGTCTTCAGATTTATGTTTTTTTCGTCAAAGCACGAGAGATTAATCTTTACAGGCTTATCAGCACCATCTTTATATGCTTTACAGGCTAGTATTATCTTTGCTATTTTTATACCGTAACTATCAATATCGCACCCGAAGATATTTTTTTCAAGTATTAATTTACAGGCCTGATTTTTTTCAACTCCCTTATCAGTATACAACTGCATAAGATAGTCATATATCCGAATCAGAAAATTTCCACTTCCACATGCCGGGTCAAGTATGCGGATTTTTTTGATTTCTGTTGCTTTCATTTCATTTAAACCATAATAAGCAAACGCTCCGCCGGTAAGATAATCCACAATCCATAACGGCGTGTATATCTTTGCATGGATAAGCTCTTTTTTCTGTGCCTTATTTCTTAACTTGCTTTTGGACATATTTCTTGTGTCGTTGCCATAATACTGGTATACCCAACAAAGCATATCGTCTTTTTCCCAACAGTCCAGCCGGTCGAATATGTTGCCGATATCCTGACAGTGTTTTTGGTATGTACTCTCAGAATATGGAAAATACATCTGTGTCATCTCAAGTATTCCGGCATCTTTTATACTATTTTTGAGCAGATAGCGGTTTATAAATACCCCCATAAATCCCTCAAAATCATCAGCAAGGGGAAAGTATGATTTTACCTCCTGTACTGCCCATTCAAGATTTTTATACATTTTCTCACCTCAAAAAAAACATCTTTTAAATTATACCCTATAAGTACTTTATCTACAAGAAAAAGGTGTTTACATAAAAGCAAAATATAATGTGTATAATACATATCGAAAACTGATATCGGGAGGTGATATCATTACCAAAAAAATTCTGGATAAACTATATAAAGGCTTCATGCAGGTTCATATACTTTATCATGCAGACAGGCAGCCATTTTTTGGAGTTTGGATTATGCAGGAGCTCAAGGAACACGGATACAAAGTTGGACCTGGGACTCTTTATCCATTGCTTGCAAGTATGCAGCAGGACGGACTGCTCAAAATGGAAGAGACTCTTGTGTCCGGGAAGATAAGAAAGTACTATATGATTACAGAAAAAGGAAAAGAAATCTTGAAAAAAGCCAAAGAAAAGGTAGTTGAGCTTACAAAAGAAATAACAGAAGAACAAAAATAAAACGGGGGGAAGAATGATGCCGAAAAAATCAGCGATGAAGTTTATTGTTATAATGGGCATTGTAAGTTTATTTTCAGATATGACCTATGAGGCGGCAAGAAGTATAACCGGGCCTTATATGGCACTTCTGGGAGCAAGCGCCACAGCAGTGGGAGTTATCTCTGGTCTTGGAGAGTTTATAGGATATGCTTTAAGACTTCTTACGGGATGGCTTACTGATAAAACTAAAAAATACTGGACGCTTACCTTTATAGGCTATGTACTCAACATTCTTATAATACCGGCATTTGCACTTGCCAACAGATGGGAGTACGCAGCAGCCCTCATAGTTATGGAAAGAATTGGCAAAGCAATCAGGAAACCGGCCAAAGATACAATGACATCATATGCGGCAAAAGAAGTTGGCGCAGGGTGGGGTTTTGCCGTAGAAGAAGCTCTTGATCAGCTGGGGGCAGTACTTGGTCCTGTTTTTGTAGCCCTTATTCTTATGGTACGCAGAGATCCTAAGCTGATAGACAACTATAAACAAAGCTTTATGC
>JAKJGQ010000126.1 GCA_022704305.1 Thermotogae bacterium
GTAATAAACCCAAAATGTTTTTTCATCTGATTTTCATCGATATGCATTGCTCTGGTCTTATTGTTGGAACATCCCAGAATACTTACTATTTCACCACTTATCTCTGCGGTAAAAACGGCTTCCGGACAGAATGCATGACGAAAAGCATTTTTTAGTTTGTCTTTATCCTTAGAAAAAAATTGCATCTCCTTATAATAGGCATCGGCAAAAACTTTTGACACATCACTTCTTACATCATGATCATGATCCGCCATTCTACGGAATATAATGTATTCGTTCATAGAAATCCCCCCTCCGTTAATTTCTCTTTTCAATAGAGTTTATCCTCCAAACTCGCTGTTAATGATGTTAATAGCAATTTCTTTGGCTTGCTGCCCGCCAGTCCCGGGTTCGTTAAGTCTGACTGAAAAGTACATAGTCTTATCCTTACATTCGAAAAAACCTGTGAACCACGCATCAGTCCATTTTTCATCCTTTATACCCGAACCTGTTTTTCCATATATTTTTATACTGTTCTCATAATTATTTATAAGCATTGTTTCCTTAACCAGTTGGATGTTATCTTCGCTGAAGCACATTCCATCACGAAAGATCTTACACATAACTTCAGCCTGCTCTAACGGAGAGACCTTTAAAGAAGATTCCTGCCAAAAACCATTTATGGACTTAAGAGTTCTTATCATCGGAAATACTTTATTATCCATGCTTCCCTGCCAGCAACTTATATCACAGTTTCCATAGTTCAGACTATTAAGAGTTTTTTGTACATATTCCCGCCCAATCATATCAAGTACTTTTCGGTAATACCATATAGCCGATGTTTTAAAGGCAGTTTTATAGTCCATATCTTTATTCCATTCAATAACCGGATATACTGTTTCGTCCCATTCTAATAAGGAGTTATCCGGATCTATTACTCCGCTTTCAAGACCCATCAGGCAAGAAATAATTTTAAAAGATGAGTTGGGAGCTGTTTGAAATTCTGCCAGTTCATGATTGTAGATAAAATATATCCCTGTATCTGCATTAATAAAGACAGAACTCCCATTTATATTTTTAAAGTATGAACCGTAATCCATGAATTTTTTTTTATTATCGTCAGCTGTTGTTATTTTTATGTCTTGTCCAAATAAACCGGATGAAACTAAAAAACTTATACTCACTATAACTAAAATTTTTTCCCATATTTTATTCATATGATCAGCCTCTGTTCCAGAAATCATATTTTTATACATCCACGAAATCCTCTGCTGCTGTAAAAAGAAGGCGCACTGTTGTGGTATATGAATACACGGCCATACCGGCAATCCCCAAAGATAGCTCCGTCAAGTTTTCTTATTTCAAAAGGCGTTTTGAGCCAGCTGGAACTTTTTATATCAAATCTTCCAAGGGTCTGCAGCTGCTTGTACTGCTCTTCTGTCAGAAGATCTATTCCCATAGCATATGCCATATCTACAGCATTGCCCTTGGGGAACACTCCTTTTTTAACTCTTTCTTCCTGACCTTTTTTATCATAACAGATATTTCTGCGTCCAATCGGACTTTCAGGGGAGCAATCGTAAAAAATATATTCTCCGCCATCTTTAAAAATAATGTCCGGCTCACCTCCTGTTACCTCCATCTCAATAAGGGAGTTCATTTTATCGGCATTATTTTCCAAACGTTTCATTAAGTCTATCCATTCAAGATGCATATGACGATTCATGTTTTCTTCAAAACGCTTTTTTAGTATGCTTATCATCTCATCGCTTGTCAAAAACATCACCCCTTTATGCCAAAAAATTCGGACTCTTACCTTTATAATATCATAAAAAAAGATTTTCGGATTACTTTTTTCCGGAAATCTTTAGTTTTAAGTTTGACCAATTTATATTTCAGCAAAGCACAGTTATGATATTTTACCCATTTCATATGCCTGCTGCATAGCCGGAGTATCTTTTATATCCCCTTCATTCCATGCATTTATTCCGTATATGATACCCTTTTCTTTAGTATCTTCCAAACAGTCAATTGTAAAACCGCGAAAACCTTCAATTGCTTTTTGCATATTTGCCACTTTCGTATCAGCTGCAGTGATAATATAATAAAAATCTTTGCCTTTTATTTCTGTATACCGTGGAACCGTACGATCTATAAACGTTTTCATCTGGGCATTCATTGAATAAAAATATACAGGAGTAGCCATTACTATAACATCCGCTTTGACCATTTTCTCAAGAATTTCCTGCATATCGTCTTTTTGAACACATCTGTGAGTACTGTTGCAGACACCGCAGCCCATACAGTAGTTTATCTTTCTGTCCTTTAAAAAAATCTTTTCTGTTATATGCCCATTGTCCTTTGCTCCACGGATAAACTCATCACATAACGTATCGCTGTTTCCGCCTTTACGAGGACTTGCCGATATTACCAGTATGTATTTGCTCATTTGTGCACTCTCCTTTATACCAATTATAATACTTTGTGTCCACTCAAAGTCAATATACTGTATTAAAAAACCGGCACCATAAAATGGCGCCGATTGATTGATTTAAACTTTAGGCTTTGCCTGATATTTGCATTCACTACATTCTGAATCATGTAAAGAGATAATACCGCCACATTTTGGACATGTATACTTTTCCTTCTGATGTTTCATAAAAGCAGTAATACCATGCTCCTTAACTGCTCTGCTGTTATCTATAAGGCTTGTCCCGTATCTTGTGATATAACTATTCTCAAGGTATTTCATTTGTTTACAGGGATATTGAGAACATTCATAGCAGTAATGAATCCCTTTTTCTTGGACACACATTTTTATCTTGCATTTACTGCAGTGCTCAGGCTTGCCCTTACTATCTTCAATACAACCTGCACACGGAATCTTATGGCTGCAATGTTTATAGCATACCATACAGTTCATCCCGCATGGAGCAAACATTATAGAATCTATAGATTCTGAAGGCATCTTCATTTAAACACCTCAAAGTTTATTTCCATTTTGCAGCTGCATCGGAATTGATAATATAAGCTTTTTAATTATCTCTTAATGCCTGCCTCCTATTTTACACGAAACAGCTTCATTGTCAGTATCAGATGAAATAATACCAAAATATGTTTCTCTATTCTTTTTTAACCATGAATTTGCATAAGAACAGCTTGCTGATGCTTTTAGCCCGTTTTCTTTCAGATACTGTGCAACTACTTCCATCATTTTTCCTGCTACACCCTGCCCTCTTAAAACCGGATTAACATATGTATGATTGATGTCAACCTCACCGTTTTCTTTGAATTCAAAAGTAGCTTCCGCAAGCAGTTCATTATTTTCATCAACACTATATATACGTCCTTTTTCATATTTCCAGTCCATATCTGTCTCCTTGAAATTATTATTCTATATTATGCTTCTCCTACCGAAATAATACCATACTTTTCTGCTTTAAAGATAAGTTCATGAAATTCATATGTTTTGTATACCTCAAAGAAACTTTACTTTTTCATCAACCATAAAAAAGGCAGTCCGCAGTGCCTTTAAAATTAACTTATTGGCAAAGCAGAACTGCCTTATTATAAATATTGATTAGTCTTATTTGTTTACAATATTGCTTATGTCTTTAATGGTACCGTCTTCCATAAAGGAGTTTAACGTAACTGTATCCTTCTCACCTGTAGTTATTACAACAAACGTTCGCGGAGCATCCGGATAATCGACATTGTGATCTATCCATGTTCCTGAGTTGATGTAATATGAACCGCTTTCTGTCTGCTTACATGTCGGTACGTGAGTATGACCGAATACTACTATTTCTACTTTTTCATTCGGATTTTCCAGATACTGTACTTTTGCCTGTGTAAAATAATAATTCCAGTTTATTGCTCCGGATACAGCTTCAATAAAAGTGTTTTTGACCTTCACATTATTAATCTTCTGCCGTTCGTCCCATGTGCGCTGAATGTTTTTGAACAGTACAGGCGCAGAGATAGTTCCATCTTTCTGCTGAGCAGGATAAAAATCAAGATAAGTATATGAATCGTTAAATCCCGAAATGCGCATATTGAATATTTTTTCGTCAAGAGCTTCTTTAGGTGTCATCCTCTTAGAAATATCTTTGAGAAGAGCGTAATAGATATAAGCTCCATACTGATCCACATTGGTTTTATCCGGTATATTTGTGACTATTGGAAGATTTTTTTCCACTACCGGACGTCCTTCAAGTACCCATGTTGCAGCATAACGTGCATAAAAATAACCTGCCGGAA
>JAKJGQ010000127.1 GCA_022704305.1 Thermotogae bacterium
AGATCGTATTCTTGTAGTTGATGATGATGATGAAATAAGAAGTCTTGTAGAGATTTACTTGAAAAATGACGGTTTCATAGTCTGTAAAGCAGCCGATGGGCTGCAGGCTCTTCAGATGATAGAAAAAGAAAAGTATGATCTTATCATACTTGATCTTATGATGCCTGGAATTGATGGCATAGAATGTTGTATGCGCATAAGGCAGAAGCACGATATGCCTGTTATTATGCTTACTGCTAAGAATCAGGATATGGATAAGATAACAGGACTAAGCATGGGAGCAGATGATTATATGACTAAGCCTTTTAATCCTCTTGAACTCCTTGCAAGAGTAAAATCTCAGATAAGACGGTACAGGGGATTTTCTAAAGCTTATCAAAAAAAAGATAATCAGCGCATAGAAATAGGCGAACTTGCAATAGATGAAGGCATGCACACTGCTTTTGTTGGTGATAAAGAGATCAGACTTACTAAAACAGAGTTTGAAATACTTTTTTTCCTGGCAAAGAATAGAGGGATGGTTTTTAGTGCAGAAAAAATATACGAAAGTTTGTGGCAGGAAGAAAGCTTTGATTCGGAAAATACCGTTATGGTTCATATCAGAAAGATACGTGAAAAAATTGAGGTTAATCCCAGAAATCCCCAGTATATAAAAACAGTATGGGGAGTAGGTTATAAAATTGAAAAATAATTTTTTAAAAAAACTGTCGGCAGGCGTAAAAAGGAATATAAGAATCCAAATAATAATAGTTTTTGCAGTAAGTATAGCCATTGGAGGCATACTTGCTGTTTTTTGTGAGTATATACTCTCCGGAAACTTTAACTATGGATATGAAATTTCAGAAAAAATAACCTCGGAAGTGGCTTCACAGATAGAAGAAATTGATGAAAAAACAGGCGTTAATGAAATACAGGAAGAAATAAAAGAAGTATCTGAAAAATGGGAATCGTACTTTCTTAAAGTATATATTCTTAATTATGAGAATAATATAGTATACAGATACGATCCTTCAGGCGAACTTGAAGATACGTTCCCTCCTGGTCTTTTCAGTATTGTACAGAACAGCGGTCACTATACTTACGATACGTACTTTCTTAAGTTCAGCCAGAATGGAATGATAAAGCTTACCGACGCCTATTACAATGAAAAGGAAAGTACGGATGAAGAAGATACCGAATTTCCGAAGGATGGAGCTTTGCCTAAGGTGGTAACCTCTGTTTCGGGCAAAGGAATATATAATTCCGCAGATATTATTTTAATGGGAGAAAGGTACATACTTGTTACCAATATTAAAGTCGAAAATCCTTTTGGATTTCTTTCGGTGCTTAGTCCTTTAATACAGTTGGGCTTTTTTATATTCGGATTTATAGTCTCTTTTATCTATCTTACTCAGGGAAAGCTCAAGTACATACAGGATATCTCCAAAGGACTTCAGGCAATATCCAAAGGTGATTTTGAATATAGAGTACCTCAGAAGGGTGACGATGAAATAGGCCTGCTGGCAAAAAATATTAACAGCATGGCTGATGAATTAAAGAAGTCAATATATGAAGAGAGAAGATCTGAAAAGCTAAAGAACGAGCTTATAACAAATGTATCGCATGATTTAAGAACGCCGCTTACCTCTGTCATGGGATATCTTAGGCTTTATACAGAAAAAAAGTATGATTCTGCCGAACAGGCACAGGAATATATAGATATTGCATACAAGAAATCTATTAGTCTTAAAGAGCTTATAGACGATTTGTTTGAATATACCAAGCTGAATAATTTTGATATAAAGCTTGATATGGAAGTTTTTGATATCAACAGATTGGCAAGGCAGGTTATTCAGGAAATTATGCCTGTTGCCCTTGAAAAAAATATAAAGTTTGAAACCAATCTCAAAGACCAGAAATTTTTTATTAATGCCGATGCCGGAAAGATGGCACGAGTAGTTGAAAATATAATATCTAACGCAATAAAGTATTCTGGTAGCGGCAGCAGAATTGATGTTGTAAGTTTCAAGCGGGACTGTGAGGTTATTCTTGAAATTTCTAATCCATCAGATAGCATTAATGATGAAGATCTTAAAAATATATTTGAAAGGTTTTACAGAATAGATAAATCACGTTCAGGCAGCCTTGGAGGTTCAGGGCTTGGGCTTTCAATAGCCAAAAGCATTATACATCTGCACGAAGGGAAAATATGGGCAGAGTATAAAGATAGTAAAGTATCTATTTTTATATGTATGAAATTAAGCAAGGAAAGTTCTCAATGCTCCTAGTATATCCTTCTGGGTAAAAGGTTTTGCAATAAAACCATCCATGCCTTGAGCAAGGCAACGTTCCTTGTCTTCCTTGGTAGCGTATGCTGTAAGTGCAATTATGGGGGTGTAAGTGTTATGATTTTTTTCGATCTGGCGAATTTTTAAAGTTGCTCCCAATCCGTCAAGTTCCGGCATCTGAAGATCCATAAATATTAGATCCGGACGCTCTTTTTCAAAAATTTCAACCGCTTTGGCTCCATTTTCTGCCGTAAGCACTTCCATTGCTTTTTTTGAAAGAATTTTCTTTGTCAGATAAAGGTTTATCTGATTATCTTCAGCGACAAGAATTTTTTTGTCTTTATAGTCACGGAGATATGTGTCTTCATCTTCCGGAGGTTTTTCAGCAGCAAAGCTAATATCTTTTTTTATGGGAATAATGAAGGAGAAAGAACTGCCTTCGCCCGGTGTGCTCATAACAAATATCTTTCCGCCCATCTTTTCAACATAACTTTTAGCTATTGTAAGTCCTAAGCCTGTTCCCTGATATTTTTTTGTGGCTGAAGAGTCGCCCTGCGTAAAGATATCAAATATAATATTTATCTTTTCCGGTTTTATACCTATACCGGTATCAGTTACGTTAAACAAAAGTTCGACCGAAGAACTGTCTTCGTGTACTTTTTCCGTTTTCACATGAACGTATCCTTTGTCAGTGAACTTATAAGCATTGCCTACAAGATTTGAAAGTATCTGGTTTATCTTGTAAAGATCTCCGTTGAGGTTGGTAGGAATATTTTCCTGTATAAAAAATTTAAAATCAAGTCCTTTTTCCTTCATAAGATGGAAAAATGAGTTCATAATATTTTCCTTTAACTCAAGAACATGAAATGAAACATTGTTAAGTTCTATTTTTCCAGCTTCAATCTTTGAAATATCAAGTATATCGTTTACTATTCTCAAAAGATTTCTGGATGAAGTTTTTATCATCTGCATGTAGTTTTTTTGTTCTTCATCAAGCTCTGTTTCTAGAATGAGATCGCTTATTCCTATGACTCCGTTTATAGGAGTACGTATTTCGTGGCTCATATTGGCAAGGAACTCACTTTTGGCTTTGCTTGCTTTTTCCGCAGAGTCCTTTGCTTTTCTTAGTGATTCTTCCAATTTTTTGTTTTCAGTGATGTTTCTTGAAATAGAAACTATTTCAACTATGTTTCCCTTCTGATCTTCAATGACAGAGTTTATCCATTCGCATATTATGACATCTCCTGATTTGTTCATGTTTTCTGTGACAAAGTATTCAGGTATTTTAACAGACTTATCTGCAAGGAAATTGTCAAAAAAAGTGATATCATGTTCGGTAAAAATATATTTATAAAAAACCACTCCTATAATTTCTTCCTTCTTCCATCCGAAAATTTTTTCTGCTCCCATATTATAATCAGTTACATGAAGAGTTTTGTCCAAAGTCATCATGGCCACAGGTGCTTGATTGAAAATGCTCCGGTAGCGTTTTTCACTTGCAATTACTCTATTATGGGATATCAGCAGTTCTTCCTCAGTGCTTGAAAGTTCTTCATTCAAAGACTCCAGTTCCTGGTAGTTTTGATAAAGTTTTTCATTGCTTTGTTCCAGCTCTCTTGTTTTAACCTTAACCTGTTTTTTAAGGATAATCCAGAATAAGAATAAAACCGCTATGGCCAGTATACTTAAAGTAATTATGATAACTACCCACAAAGGAAGATCCGAAGCAGCAATTTCTTTCGGCAAATGTTTTTTTATTGAGGCGTAATATGGCGAATCGGGAGAACTTTTTAGTAGGTGCATCTGCGAATCGATGTAATTAATAACTTTTATGGCATAACTGTCATTCTTTTTTGCAGCATATCTAAGCTCTATTGGACTGAACATCATTGCTGTTTCTTTTATTTTATAAGTGTTTCGGAAAAAATATCCCTGATACCGAGTAGCAACAGCAGCATCAGCC
>JAKJGQ010000128.1 GCA_022704305.1 Thermotogae bacterium
AATGACAAAATCCCTAATATACTTTCCGGTACTGCAGTTTTCAAGGAACCATGAGATGTTTTTTCCTTTGAAATAATCATCTGAGAAAAAAAGTTCAAGTTCTTCTTCATCGTATACTTCTTTGTTTTTTATCCATACCCTTGTCGGCCATTTTTCACCAGCATACGAGTAATCAAGCATTTCATATTCGTATCTGCTTCGCTCTTGAATGCCGATTTTATAAAAAGAAAAAAGATTCTGTTTAATAAGTTCTATCATATTTATCACCTCTTCAGATATTTTATGACTGAGAAGGTATTAAAAAAATATCCAGATTATATATAATAAATTAATACCACATTTTATATAAAAAAATCTGCCGCCGGTATGGCAGCAGAGTGTATTTAATTCAGAAGCCATGGTTTTATAAGATGAAGAATCAACAGTCCCCATAATGTAATAGCTAAGAGTCTGTGGGGAAGGATCCATATCTTTTTAAAAGTTTTTGAAAGCTTTGAAAGTGCAAATATGCCAAAAAGGAAGAGTATGTTTATCCAGACAAGCAACCCGGTGTGAATATATAAGCTACCGCCAAGCATCATTAGTCCGTGTACCAGTCCAAGGATTATAACGGCAGCTCCGCTGAATATGTGCACTTTTTTTAGAACTGCCATCATCTTTTTATAGGTTATCCAAAAACCGTTGTTTTTTTTAGATACGATCTTTTTATAAATCAGCCTGGTTAAGTAGAGCATAGTATTTATGATCACAAGAGATACATTTAGCCATCCTAAAAATTCGGCAGTCTGCGACATATGTTCCCCCTTATAATCTGAATTTTTTCTCGAACTCACTAAGCTTAAGCACAGTGCCGTTTATTCTTTCGGAAATATTGGCGACTTCTTTTATTATATCCGACTGGGTATCGATCTCCTGATTTATGGAGTCTATCTCCGCAACTATATTAGCTACTGCTGTGTTTATAGTGTTCATAGCATTTCCGACCTGTTCTATGTTTTCTCCCTGGTTTTGTGCACTTGATGTTGTGTTATCTATCATGGAAGATATCATTGAGATTGATTCAAGCACTTCTTCAAGGCTTTTTCCTATATTTTTAATGCTTGATACTATTCCAATTACATTGTTTGTTACTCCTTCACTTTCTTTTGCGACCTCCATGGAGTCGTTGACCAGGTATTCGATATTATCCTCAATCTTTGCCGCTGCGACTTTGCTTTCTTCCGCGAGCTTACGTACTTCTTCGGCAACCACTGCAAAACCTCTCCCGGCATCTCCTGCTCTCGCCGCTTCAATAGCAGCGTTAAGTGCAAGAAGGTTAGTCTGCTCTGCAATACTGTGGATAGACTGGGTGATGTCTTTTATCGACTCTGTTTTTCCGGAAAGTTCCTGAATGTTTTGGTTGTTTGATGACATAAGGTTTTTAATCTTATCTGCATTTTCAAGCATAACGGTTATTTCATTCTTGCTTGCACCTATTTTATTGACAATCTCATCTGTTTTAGAGTTGAGCTCCAATGCCGAGGTGCTTATAAGCTTTGCACCAGATGAAACATCTTCTATGCTTGCAGTGGTTTCTTCAACGGAGGCTGCGACATTCTCGGTATTTTTCTGAATCATATTCAGGGACTCTTTAAGTTTTTGCGAAAGCTCTATGTTTGCCTGCGATTTATCCCTGAGGATAACCGATGAGCTGTCAAGTTCGGCCGTTTCTGTACGTATCTTCAGTACTATGTCTTTTATAGATCCGCTTATCTGGTTGAAAAGCTTTCCCATCATACCAAACTCGTCTTTTCTCTTTATCATTACAAGCTTTGATATATCACCCCGTGCAATGTTTTCAACAGAGGTCTTTATCTTTGCCACTGGTTTTATGAGATAACTGGAGAACAAGGTGATGAGAATAACAACGACAACTCCCACCACTACAATTATTAAGGCGTTTATAAGATCTATCCTTCTGAGACTTTCAAAGGCAATTTCCTTTGGAATTTCCACAGCCAGCATAAGTGAACCGGAGCTTAGTGCAAGATTTTTATATGCTGTCAGTACATTTTGGCTATCATATGATTTATACTCTGCAGTTCCCTCAGTCTGAAGATAATTTTTCCGCAGACCTGCGAAATTTATCTCCGCAGAAGTTTGTATGCTGTTAAGGACGGTATTGGTTTCATCGGATATAAACAGCCTCAGAGAGCTGTTTTTGTCTGTTTCTCGTTTTACGATGTCCGCAATATCTTTTATTTCCTTACTTATAACAAGATATCCTTCTATAGTGTATTTTTTTACAGGTATTCCATAAAAGGCCATATACTTGTTTTTAGGCTCGTAGTAGGAAAAGTTGCCGAGCACTGGAAAGGTATTTTCAACATTCTGGGAGTTTAGTTGGATTAATAGCTTTCCTATAGGATTGTTTGAAGAGGAGATATTCTGGGCAAAATCCTTTTCCTTGCATACAGAATAGATGACATTTCCGTTTTTGTCTATAAGATAAAGGTCTTCGAGCTTTTCCGTAGCAGTGAAGTTCAGAAGAACCTTATGGTAGTTGCTGTGAAAAAGGTCATAATCACTCATTGAGTAGTAGTCATCACCGTACTGTTCCTCCAGAAGCTGCTGTGTTTCTACGGAGGGTCGTTCCAAAATCTTTTTGTCGTTTTCAGAATTCATATCCATATATACTTTTTTTACATACTCTGACATCTTTGCATTCTTTGAAAACAAGTCTGAGTAATTTTTTGCAAGCATGGGAAGAAAGTCTATCTTAGATATAGTTTCGGCAGATTTCTGAAAACCGGCATAGTAGGCCGACAGATCATCGTAAAGCTTATCTGAAATAAGCTGAACTTTAGACAAAGTAAGTGTTTTAAGTGCTTTTTGGGTTTCGCTCGAAGAGATCTTCCAAAAAACAAGCATCGGAAGTATGGCGAAAACAAGAACTATTAGAATGAGTTTTGCGGAAAACTTCATGGTATTCCCCCTTATTAAAATAATAAAAGTTTTTCTTATATAAAATTATACCATAGATGCCTGCAAATATTAAATTACTGAAAATTTTAGAAGAACAAAGGTAAACAATATCATAAGTCACTAAATATAAAGAGTATGGAGAATATTAATTGACTGTAAAAATATCTTAAGATAAAAAATATGATGTATAATTTTTATGCTCAAAAAGACGAATGAGGTGTTCAAATTGGATGGGATCTTGGAGCTTGTGGAAAAAATCAAAGAAGATATAGTGCAGACTGTCGGACAGGAAAGACTTTATGTTTCCTTTTCCGGTGGGCTTGACAGTACGGTGGTTGCACTTTTAGCTAAAGATGCCCTAGGAAGCGACAGGGTAACCTTGCTTAATGTATGCTTCGGCCCGTACTCTTTTTCAAAAGGGATTCAAGCGGTGTTGAGTCTTTCGGCTCAAATGGGTCTGAGACTTTTTTTCATTCCCGGGGAGGATGAACAGACTGCCCTGATGTATCATGGACCCAACTGCAACAGCTGTACCAAAAACATAAAGATGGGTCAGGTCAGGAAGTTTGTGTATAAAGGCATAATCGCATCAGGGGCAAACCTTTCGGACAGTTGGGGTAAAACCGGAATAAAGTTTATGGATGGTTTTTATTCTCCGCTTATAGGCTTGGAAAAAGTTGAAATAAGAAAAATTCTTGAATATTACGGAGTAACCATTCCCAAAATAGGCGAGAACTACAACCGCGAGGGATGCAAGCTGAAGCATCTTCTTAAGATGAATGTGTCAAAAGATTTTCATGCAAGAGCGGTCTGTTTTTCCAACGAAGTTATTCATGACATACTTGATCAGTTTGAGTATGAAAGAAGTATTGCTAACGTAAAGATAATAGGGCCACTTTCAAAGAATATAGCTCTGGTAAATATAAAACCTTTTCCAGACAAAGCCATACAGGATGAAATTTTTTCTGTTTTGTCAGCAGAGAGTAGCATAAACGAAGTGTGGTTTGCCGATAAGCCTATAGAGCTTGAAATTCTTGCCAATCCAGGGATATATAATAATATGGATTCAAAGTACTGGGTTTTGAACGGCAGGCTTGCGCCGGAGTTTTCTTGTCCGGTTACGGCTGTATGGAAAAAAAGCAGGAACAATAAACTGCATACATTTGCAGTTACAGGATTCAGATACATATAAGTAAAACAAAATAAATCAAAAATTTATGAT
>JAKJGQ010000129.1 GCA_022704305.1 Thermotogae bacterium
CTTAATGCGTGTTCGGCCATCCCATGAGCTATCTGGACTACCGCTCTAGGTATCTGATCCGGATCATACCATTTGTAGCAGAAAATCTCATATCCGTGAGGATCTTTAAACTTAAAAGTATCTGTCTTCATGTATTCTCCCCCAATTTCACCGTTTTGTTTTTCTACATCAGCGGTTTATTATTCCATCTTTTATATGTGTTACTGTTGGCTTCATACCAATCTTTCGGATACATGAAAATGCTTTTGGTAGTAATGCCAATTTTGTCAAAAAACTGGTCTTTCTGATTTATTCTTATACTTATTTTATCCTTCATATCCTCCAAAACTCTTATTACATCTGAAAATCGCGGCAGATAAAAGGTATTGGGAGTATTTTTATAAAACTTCCAGCTTGCCCCTGTATCCAGTTCATAGCATAACGTTTCTTTATTGAAACGGCATCCCTTTATTTTTTGCTCTACTGAATAAAATGCGGCATAAAAACCTTTCTCGGATACCCTGTAAAGCTCTTTAACTGCCCGGATGGGATCTGAAACATACGGCAATACGCTTTCGGTAAAAGAAAAATCAAAGGAACCGTCATCAAACTCTAACGATCTTATATCTCCGAAAGAAAAGCTGACATTATCCTCTGAAAAGTAATCAATTGCTTTTATTATATTATATCGGCTGAAGTCCACACCATGATAGAAAGTCTTTTCCTTCAAAGAATCTTTCAGATAGTAGTAGTTGGCACCGCAGCCGCAGCCGGCATCCAGAATCTTCACCGGAGAAATGAAGTTTATCATGTCTTTTATCTGAGCTGTTGTTTGCGGACTGTATCCGCGTACATCTGCTGATAGATGGCGGTCATAAAAAATATCGTACTGGATTGAGATGGGCTGGTTTTCAAAGTCACACTCCCTGACTGTGGGGTTGATCAGCTTATAAATTCTAAATATATCGTCCCGGTTGTAGTTTATAATCTCATTTAGAAGCACCGGCTTAGAATAAAAGCCTTTCAGCTCGGAAAACTTTACTTTTTCCTTGATAATGCTGTACCTAGGAAAATCCTTCCCGGTGCAAAGCATGCGAACCTTCTGTTCGTATGCTTCTATAGGGATATCCTCACTGAAAAACATTGTTAGATTTACATTGTCTTCTCTTCTGAACCAATGGAAGTAGTCATTGATTATAAGCTCGTTTTTTTCTTTGCTGTTGATTGAAAGATTAAGATAAAAGTCCATTTTTTCCGTCCTTTAACTCTTTATAGTATTGTATAGCCTTATGATCTGTTTTTGTTCTATTATAATTATCAAACTGCTCTTATACTTAATTATAACTTATTTCTTTTCCTTTTGGTTTTCATGGCCATGAGCATAAGCACTTTTTTTAACTCCGTGGTTGCTTTGAGTATAAATATCGGATAAAATATAAGTGGATGATTCATTTACGGAGGCTAAAGATGAGTATATGGTTTTTTATTCTTGCTGCAGTTACTGTTTCGATGGTTGTTTTACTCACCGCTTGGTTAAAGGTTCACCCGTTTCTTTCAATGCTTGGAGCTTCTTTTTTCTTTGCAATTGCAAGCGGTATACCAACACAGAGCATAGGGAAATACATAACGGAGGGGTTTGCTGAAACCTTTGGTTCCATAGGAATTGTCATAATTATAGGATCAATAATAGGAACTTTTCTTCAACGGTCATACGGCTCTATGGCCATTGCCCAAAGCATCCTAAAAATAACAGGAAAAAAACAACTGCCTCTTGCCATGTCTTTGATGGGTTACTTTACATCAATATGTGTATTCTGTGATTCCGGTTTTGTAATGCTTTCACCTCTCAACAAGGAGTTAAGCAGAAGATCCGGTCAATCAATCGCTTTAACTTCAACTGCTTTAAGTCTTGGCCTGTATGCAACCCACACACTGGTTCCGCCTGCAAGCGGTCCTTTGGCTGCATGCGCTATACTGGGTGCAGATATAGGTCTGGTAATATCGGTAGGACTTTGTGTAAGTTTTGTATCAATGCTCACCGGTTTTCTTTTTTCCGTGTGGGCAGGAAAAAAAGTAACCGTAAAAACTAACACGGATTGTGAACTCGTGCTTGATGAAGTAAAGATACCTAACACTTTATTGTCTTTTCTTCCTATATCTGTTCCTTTACTGCTTATGATACTCAGATCAATAGCCGATATGCCATCAAAGCCCTTGGGAACTTCCGGACTTTACAGTATTTTGATCTTTGCCGGTTCTCCCATAACAGCTTTACTCATAGGAATGCTTTTTTCTTTTCTCCTTGTAAGGAACGGAGAAAAAGATGTTTTTGGCAACAACGGCTGGGTTGGACAAGCTTTGAAAAACTGCTTCTCTATGGTTCTTATAACCTGTGCCGGAGGTGCTTTGGGAAAGGTACTTGCCTCCTGGGATATTTCTGATATAAACCTTAATGGGTTTTCTTCACATTCTGGAATACTTGTTGCGTTTGTTGTTGCTGTTCTTATAAAAACCCTGCAGGGGTCTTCTGCCGTTGC
This sequence comes from Thermotogae bacterium, assembly GCA_022704305.1. Classification (GTDB taxonomy): domain Bacteria; phylum Thermotogota; class Thermotogae; order Petrotogales; family Petrotogaceae; genus UBA5851. Next base: position 2,517 of record JAKJGQ010000129.1, read on the forward strand.
GATAGTTACTGCCTCTTCTGTCATGTTCCCGCTTTTAGGCTCTATGGGACTTGATTCTCCCATTGCCAAGGCGCTTGTGGTATGTTCCGTAGGTGCAGGTTCTATGGTTTTATCACATGTCAACGACAGCTATTTCTGGGTTGTATCGCAAATGTCAGGAATGGACATGAAAACTGCACTTAAGCTTCAGACCATGGGCTCGCTGGTACAGGGAACTGTTACGGGTATGTTGGTATGGTTGCTGAGTTTTTTCTTACTATAAATTTGTTTTTATCATACAATATGAAAGATGGTGAACGGATATGTACAATATGAAAGAAGATGCACTTAAGATAATAAGTGATTCTATTGAAGCTGTTAAACCGGAAGCCTGTGTAAAAAGGGCACTTAGTGATTTTTCTCATGAGGGAAATATTTTTGTTCTGGCTATCGGAAAAGCTGCATGGCGTATGGCACATGCTGCTCAAAAAACATTGAAAAATAAAATAGTCCATGGGATAGTAATCACCAAGTACCAGCACTCTGCCGGTCCTATCAAAAACTTTGAAATATATGAGGCGGGACATCCTATTCCTGATGAAAATACTGTTTTGGCAACGAAAAAAGCTCTTGAAATGACTGAAAAACTTACCAAAAACGATCTTCTCCTGTTTCTTGTTTCCGGAGGAGGTTCAGCTCTTTTTGAGCTTCCTGCACAAGGAGTAAGCCTTACTGAACTCATGGCAGTCAACAACAGCCTCATAAGAAGCGGAGCAGATATTGTTGAGATAAACACTGTAAGAAAACATATTTCATCTGTTAAGGGTGGACGTTTTGCCAAACTTATTTCACCGGCAAAAATCTTTTCACTTGTGCTGTCAGATGTGATAGGAGACAGACTGGACAGTATCGCTTCAGGACCCGCGTATCCGGATTCTTCCACCTCACAGATGTCCTTGGATATACTAAAAAAATATAAGATAGATCTCTCAGAAAATGCTTTACAAGCAGTAAAAAAAGAAACACCGAAAACCCTTGATAATGTTTCTTCGCAGATAATAGGAAATGTAAAGCTTTTGTGTGAAAATGCAGCCAAATCAGCCAAAAAACTTGGATATAATTCTAAAATACTTTCATGGTCTGTCGGATGTGAAGCATCTCAGATAGCGGATATGCTTTGCAGTATAGCCCGCGACAGTGACTTTTCTAAATTTTCTTTCAAAAAGCCTTATGCTCTTATACTCGGAGGTGAACCGGTAGTAAACGTTACCGGCAACGGTCTTGGCGGGAGAAATCAGGAGCTCGTGCTAAAAGCAGCAATAAAAATTAAAGGTTTTGAAAACACTGTTGTTTTAAGTGTCGGTTCTGACGGTACAGACGGTCCTACAGATGCAGCAGGAGGAATTGTAGACGGAAACAGTTTTGATGAAATGGTTAACTGCGGTATAAATCCGGTTGAGTATCTTAAAAACAATGATTCTTACAATGCTTTAGGAAAAGTAGGTCTTCTGGTAAAAACCGGCCCGACAGGAACAAATGTAAATGATCTTATTATTCTGCTTCATAGATAAGCTTTGATAAGAACGGTCTGCGCTCAAGCGTAGACCGTTTTATTCTTTTGTTCTTCATGCTAATTTTATCACCTTCGATTTGAAGGACATTAT
>JAKJGQ010000012.1:0-329 GCA_022704305.1 Thermotogae bacterium
AGTTGCAGAGGATGTGATATTAATTGCTCCGGTATATAAGGCACTGGATGTAGATGGTTCGGTTTCATCAAGTGTATATCTTATCTGTGCACCAGGAGTTCCACATGTAATAGTTACGTTTTGGGCATCTGTATATGTTCCGCCAACAGGATTAACCACAGGAGTTGTGACTTTACCGGTTATGTCGTATACATGGCTAACCGCATCGCTGTCGGTCCATCCGGTTTTAAATGCTTTTGCTGTTAAGGTTGCAGATGATGTGATATTAATTGCTCCGGTATATAAGGCACTGGATGTAGATGGCTCACTTCCATCAAGCGTATATCTTA
>JAKJGQ010000012.1:339-29702 GCA_022704305.1 Thermotogae bacterium
CACATGTAATAGTTACGTTCTGAGCCTGTGTATATGTTCCGCCAACAGGATTAACCACAGGAGTCTTAATTTTCAGTGGAACAGGTTTGTTGCAGGAAACCATAAGCATGCTTAAAATAACTAAAAGTAAGAAAACTATACCTTTACGCATTAAAAAAATCCTCCTTAAATTATGTTTCTTAAAAAATATTTATGCAACCTACTAAAAAAGCTTTCTATAAACATTGCTATTTTACCATTAAAAAAACATTTAATAATTCATTTATGATTAAGATTAGTCTTCTTTTTTGTTAAAAACAAATATTTGAAAGAAATTAATTTCTATCAAATATTTATTTATTTGTTGCTTTAATTTAAGTTACAACAGTCACAACTGTCAGTGCTTGTTAAAATACCTTTCTGCATATACTTCTGATCAACCATTATCTATCGCAAAATAGCATACGGAGCGGTCTGATTTTTCAGAACGCTCCGTATTATCCCTTGAATTCATTTCTCTTTTGTGGCAGCCCCACGGGGAATCGAACCCCGACTCTCGGACTGAGAATCCGATGGACTAACCATTATCCTATGAGGCCGCAAGTACAAACGTAATTATATCATTAATTGCTTTTTTAGTAAATAACATTTTTGTTAAAGTTTTTCTTCCACAAAAAAACAAAACTATATCTGATAGCTGCTGGTATTCTGTTTAAGTATCTTTGACTGTTCCTCAAGCCTTTTTGACTGGGATGATATATCTTCAATGTTCTGAGCTTCTTTTTCTATTGATGTATTGATTCCGTTTATAATCATCTCCATCTTTTCCATAGCCTGCGATATATTGTTCATGGTCTGGCATATAGTCTGGATTGACTGGGTCTGTTCCTGACTTGAAACGGTAAGATTTTTTATCTTTGAATTCATGTCATCAATATTGGTATTTATGTTTAAAAACTTATTCTCTATTTCTTTAAAATCCATATTAATTTTTTCAACCATTTCACGGGTTTTGAAAGAAACATCCTTTGCTTTCCCCGCGCCATTCTTTACGCTGCTTACAATATCAGATATCTCCTGAGTTGCCGCTTTGCTTTCTTCTGCCAGTTTTCTTATTTCATCGGCCACAACGCTGAAACCCTTTCCTGCTTCTCCTGCTCTTGCGGCTTCTATTGCAGCATTAAGTGCAAGAAGATTGGTTTGTTCTGTAATGGAGTTTATGGTTTCCAGTATTTTTACAACTTTTTCGGCGCTTTGAGCAACTTCGGAAGAAGTTTTTTCATTTTCAGCTGCCTGTATAAGTGTTTGTTCCATCATGGCAGAAGATTTTTTTACAATGCTGTTTCCCTCAATAGATATATTATTTGTTTCTTCAGATTTTTTGAAAAGATTCTGCGAGTCGTTTGATATAGTGATAGAGCTTTTTGAAATTCTGTCTATAGATGTATTTATGTCAACTATACTCTCAGTTGATTCGCTTATGCCGGCGGTAAAGTCAGAAATATCTCCCTGAAGTTTTGTAACGTGTTTTTCGGAAGTTTCACTTGCATTTTGAAGCTTTTCTGATGATTCATTAAGCTGTTCACCGATTTCTTTTATCTTTATCATATTGCCATGAAGATTTTCGGTCATACTTCTTAGTGCTCCAACCATCTGTCCCACAGAATCCTGCGTTTTTTGTCTGAACCTCACTTTTAAGTTTCCGTTTCCGAAATCAACAACCTGAGAAGATAGGTATTTCAGAGGAAGACTTACTCCTTTTATTATGACTCTGTATGTAAAAAAAACTGAAACTGCTATCCATGATGCGGCTATAACACAGGCCCATATCATAGGTTTTGTCAAAACTTGCTGAACATTTAAAGATAGATCGGAAGTCTGCCTGTTGAGAACATTTGCAAAAGTATTTCCTAGATAAAGTAAAACCGTGAAAAATGCTGCTACCTGAGTTAACGTCAGAATTAATACAATCTTTTGTCCAAGCTTCAATTTCATCTCCCCTTACCTCCAATACATTACTGTAATAATTGATCTTCTATATGATAACATATTTTTGTGGATAAGATAAACCTTATTATTGAAAAGAATTTTGATATAAATGGGTTACGCTGCAAATAAAAAAACTGCACCTGTCAATTTACAGGTGCACTAGAGGAAGAGTAGGAGTAAAGTACTTAGTACAAAAAACATGCTACATTGTGGTTTTTTTCCTTTTCTGTAAGTACTGGTGTTTCTCTAAAACATCTGTCAAAAGCCTTAGGACATCTTTTTGCAAACCTGCATCCTTCGGGCGGATCTACAGGCGAAGGAATATCTCCCGTTATCAGTATTCTTTTTCCCATTCTGCGCGTATGCGGATTAGGAATTGGAATGGCATGCAAAAGACCCTGGGTATATGGATGAAGTGAATTTTCGAAAAGTGTGTCTGTGTAGGCGCTTTCGACTACCTTGCCAAGATACATGACGGCTATCTTGTCTGAAATATGCTTTACCACTGAAAGATCATGGGCTATAAACAGATATGTCAGATCAAATTCATGCTTCAGATCTTCAAGGAGATTGATTATCTGTGCCTGGACTGAAACATCCAATGCAGAAACAGGTTCATCACAGATTACAACTTTGGGTTTCATGATCATAACTCTGGCTATGCCTATTCTTTGCCTTTGACCTCCTGAAAATTCATGGGGATAACGCTTCATATACTCTGGTCTTAACCCAACTTTTTCCATTATATCCGCTATTCTCTCGTTGGTTTCTTTTTTAGAAGAAGTGAGTTTATTTACCCTGAGACCTTCTGATATTATATCCTGTACTGTCATTCTCGGATTAAGCGAAGCATAAGGATCCTGAAAGACCATCTGGATATGGCTTCTTATTTTCTGCATCTGTCTATCCTTAAGCTTAAATATATCTACGGGCTGTCCGGTAAGCTTTTCATCATACCAAAACTCTCCGCAAGTTGGCTGATATATTCTCATCAAGGTTCTTCCAACCGTAGTTTTTCCACATCCTGATTCTCCAACTATACCAAGAGTTTCTCCGGCATTCAGTGAAAAAGAGACATCATCAACTGCTTTAAGAAAGGATTTTTTGTTTGAAAACATCTGTCCTTTCATCTGAAACCATTTCTTCAAATTTTTTACATTAAGTATTTCTTTTTTTTCAGACATCTGCATCACCTTGCTCAGAGTTTTCATAAAGCCAACATTTTACTGTATGGGTATCGCTTATTTTAAAGTTATGTGGCTGGTAAGAAATACATTTTTCACTTGCAAACTCGCACCTGGGGTTGAATCTGCATCCTTTTGGGAATGCCGATGGATGAGGAACATACCCTTTTATTACGTGAAGTTTTTTCTGATCTTTTTTCGCTATTTCAAGAACAGGTATAGAGTTAAGAAGCCCCTGTGTGTAAGGATGCTTGGGGTTGTCAAAAATACTGTATACATCGGCAGTTTCGACAATTTGACCTGCATACATTACGATAACTCTATCGCACATCTCGGCAATTACGCCTAGGTCATGGGTTATTATCATGGATGCCGTATTTTGAATAGTTTTCAATTCGTTTATGAGCTCAAGTATCTGGGCTTGTATTGTAACATCCAATGCTGTAGTAGGCTCGTCGGCAATCAAAAGAGAAGGCTTGCATGCGAGTGCCATTGCTATCATTACCCTTTGGCGCATTCCTCCGGACAGCATATGCGGGTAGCTTTCCATACGGTTTTTAGCTTCAGGAATCCTGACCATCTCAAGTATCTCCAAACTTTTTTGCATAGCTTGTTTCTCATTAAGAGCTTCATGGAGCATAAAAACTTCCGAAAGCTGCTGCCCTATGGTGAAAAGAGGATTAAGCGATGTCATGGGTTCCTGGAATATCATTGAGATGCTTTTGCCGCGGACTTTTTGTAGCTCCTCCTTGGAGTATTTGGAGATATCGTTTCCGTTGAACATAATACTTGTGGCAGGACCCAAAACAGCATTTTTTGGAAGAAGCCTTATTATCGAAAATGCGGTGACTGTTTTTCCGCAGCCCGACTCTCCGACAATACCAAGACTCTCCCCCTTGTTTATATGAAAGTTCACATCATCAACGGGTTTTACCAACCCAAACTGTGTTTTAAAACTTATTTCAAGATTTTTCACTTCAAGTATTTTTTCGCTCATATTGACAACCCTCTCAACTATTGCTTGTAAATTTCGGATCAAGCGCATCACGTAACCCATCGCCGAGGAAATTTACATTTAAGACAGCAAGAAATATGAAAAGTCCCGGGAAAAAAGTAAGCCACCACGGGGTTGTCCCGGATACTGTCCCGAGAATATAGTTCATGGACTTCTGGAGCATATTGCCCCAAGAAGGCATCGGAGGCTGTATCCCAAGTCCAAGATAACTGAGCGATGATTCCGAAAGAATTGCATATGAAACGTTCAGTGTTGCCGATACAATAACTATCGGAAGAACATTTGGAAAAATATGTTTAAGAATAATCTCCATATTTTTTACGCCCACCGCTTTGGCAGATATTACATATTCAGACTCCTTAAGGCTAAGAGTAAGGCCTCTAACAAGCCTGGAAATGCTCATCCATCCGAAAACCGTCAGAACCATTACGATGTTCATAAGACCTGATCCGAAAACCATGGTAAGGATAAGAAGTATAGGAAACATTGGTATTGAAAGCATTATATCGACAAACCTCATTAAAAAACGATCCACAATACCTCCGTAAAAACCTGAAAGCAATCCCACTATGGTTCCTATAACAGTAGTAAGCAGGGCTGAAAGAAATCCTACTATAAGTGAGATCCTTCCGCCGTACATTATCCTTATAAGCACATCATGTCCCAACTCGTCAGTTCCAAGAAGATGTCCGCTTGAAATAGATGGCGGAGAAAAAATTGCACTAAAATCCATATCTTCATAGCTTTTGTTTGTAAAGAGAGGACCAAAAAAGCAGAAGATTATCAGAGCCGCAAGTATAATCGAACCTATAAGTGCGAGCTTATGGCTTTTAAACTTCATCCAAACAAGCTTTCTGTATGTAAGGATATTTATCGGAGATGCTTTTTCTTCAATTTCTTTTACTTTATTTTTATAGAACAGTTTAGATAATCCCATTCATATCACCATCATGCCTTTTTGCCGACTCGAATCCTAGGGTCAATAAGGACATATATAAGATCAGCGGCAAGGTTCGAAATCAGCGTTATAACCGTAAGAAACATCAGACAGCTTATGGCAAGGTTATAATCGCTACCTATTACCGCCTGATACATAAGCCTTCCCATGCCCGGCCATGAAAATATACTTTCAATTATGAGTGCTCCACCAAAAAAATAAGGTATATCAAGAGCAATTATGGTAACTATAGGTATCATGGCATTTTTCAGTGCATGCTTAAAAATAACCTTTTTATCCGGAACACCTTTTGCATAAGCAGTCCTGACATAATCTTGGTCAAGCACCTCAAGAAGCGAGGTTCTTATATATCTTACCCACGACGCAACCTGTACCAGTCCAAGGACACATACGGGCAGGATAAGATGCTTTAACCTATCCCAAAAAACATTCCATGTGCCTGTCATTCCATAGGTCTCCATTCCGGAAACAGGAAGCCATTTTAAGGTTACGCTGAAAAATATTATTGAAACAAGGGCAAACCAGAAGCTTGGAAGTGATATGCCTATAAAAGCCATTACGGTTGTGGAGTAATCAAAAAAAGAGTACTTCTTCACCGCAGAGTATATGCCTATAGGAAGTGCTATTATGAGTCCAAGTATCCATGCACCTATTGTGAGTATCAGAGTATTGGGAAGACGGTTGGCTATCAGATCCCACACCGGCACCTTATACATGCTCGAATATCCAAAATCTCCAGTAAGAGCACTTTTAAGCCAGATAAAGTACCTCACTATAAGAGGATCATCAAGGTGATAGTACTCTCTGAGTACCTGCATCCTTTGAGGATCGTTCATTACAGCCCTGGGATTGTCCATCCTCATCTGAAGCAAAGGATCTCCGGGCATAAGGTTTATTAGCATAAATATTATAAATGAGATCAGAAAAAAAACAGGTATAAGCTCCAAAAATCTTTTCAGGAAGTACTGTTTCATTACTTCTCTCCTTTTTCCTGGAGTCTGTACATAGTATTAAGCCCTGCAATCATCTGCACGCATACAAGACTCTTTATGGGAATGGTCTTATACTTTAGATTTTCTTCAAGGAAATGGTTAAGCTCTTCAAATCTCTTATCAGCTTCCTGCTTTGCCTGAAGGAGCACATGATTTTCAGGATCATGCTTTAAATTTTCATTTATGAGCCTTCTGAGCATTCCCTGCATAAGTGAGTCATAAAACTTTCTGGCATAAACATTATCAAACTCTTCAGCAACGGTTGCAGGTCTTCTGAGGGTTTCATCATTTTCTATCCAGTTTTCTGTGGCTTTTATATGATCTTGTGTCACTTCAACATAATTAGATACTGCGCTGTAGAAAGCGACAGACTTATCCTTGAGCTCAGATTCTATCATGCTCAGAATCTTCTTCACATGATCGTAAGCTTGTTTAGTACTTTCAAGAGATTTTTTGAGAAACTCCTGTCTTGTCTGTGCAAGTTCTGTCTTATCATCTACTCTGGAATCATAGTAGTATGGCATTTCACATACCAAAGAGTAGGTATTTCCAACTTGCGAGGCATAGTCATCAGAGCTTGTACCTGCCTTTATTACTTTAGCGGGATCAGTTCCCTGGGGAAGATGTTTAACAAGATATTCATACTCTTCTGAGATTCCAAAAAGCTGGAATATTGCAGGAGCAAGTTGTTTTAGGTAAGGTGCTTCAGGTTCCCCGAGATTAAGGGGAAGATCAAACTTTCCCGGAAGAGCCTGGAAATCATCGAAAAGCTGGCTGCCAAGGTCACCGGAAACATAGTAATAAACACCTCCGAAACCAGAATTATGCAGTGAGTACATAAACGCCGGCTTTTTTTCTTCCATAAGCTTCATAAGGATCTTAGTCTCAGGAAGAGGTGTATCAAAGTTAAGAGTTTTATAGTGTATAGGAAATGTCCATTCAACCTGTTCGTGTCCTGGTGGCCTGTAAAAATGCTGCGCATACTTTTTTATGGACGAACTGTCTTTAAACCATCCCTCATTCAACTTGGTGCCGTCAACATCAATAACCTTTATTATATACCATGTATAGTCTAGCTTATCAAGACTTTCTTCACCTTTTGCAAGCATCTCGCTCAAGCTGTCGAGCATCATTGCTCCTATCGGTTCATTGGGATGTGGACATCCAAAAAGAAGTGCGTTTTTACTGCCTTTACCTATTTCAAGAATGTATATGGGTTCATTTTTTCTTGAGTACCCTCCCATGTGTATTTTTACCTTATCTGGATACTTCTGTGCTAGTGCAAGAGATCTTTCATTGAATTCGTCAACTGTATAAAAACTTTTATAATCTGGAACCTTTGCTATTAATTCTTCAAATAACATTAGAGTGCACCCCTTTTTTATTATAAGGGCGGGTTTCCCCGCCCGAATATTTTACTTTGAAATGTACCAGTTCTGAATTATCCAACCTAAACCGTTATCGTACCCTGCATCAAAAGATTTGACATATTTTTTGGCAAAAATAGGGGTAGGAGCGGCAACCAAAGGCAGATAAGGAAGTTCTTTTGACCATATAGCAAAATGTTTCTCGTAAAGCTCAAGTTTTTTCTTACTGTCAAGCTCATTGAATGCTTCTAAAGCTATTACATCATTTTCTTTGTTTGACCAGCCGCCGTAATTGGTTCCACCAAATCCGTTAGCCTCAGAAGGAATCATTTCAGAAGTCCAGTAGTTAAGAGCTTCGTCTGGTATACCGTATCCCCATCCGGATAGATTGGCATCAAACTTTCCCTGAGGCTGGAGTTCCCATATGGAAACCGCAGGTTTGGTATCTATTTCCATTGATATTCCAACTTGTTTCAGCATCCCCTGAATCATCTGGGCCATCTTGAGATAATCGCTGTTTCCTGCGCCTACGATCATCTTGAATGAGAACTGCTGTCCATTTTTCTCAAGAATACCGTTTTTCCCGGCTTTCCATCCTGCCTGTGACAGAAGATCCTTAGCTTTTTTCATATCGTAATTATACTTGTTTATGCCAGGAGACTTAAGAGCCTGTCTCATAAGATGCAGATCGGTTATCCATGTATCGACAACTGTCGCTTTACTGCTGTATACAACACTGTTAATTGCATCCCTGTTTATCGCATACATCAAAGCCTGCCTTACACGTATATCGCTGAAGAACTTATTAGGCTTGGTAACATCTGAAGAATCCCTGAAATTTAACCATATACAGTCGGGAGCTACACTCTTGACATAGAAAACATTGAAAAGATCTCCATGCTCTTTTTCCAGCTGAACGGACTGATTAAGTGAAAGAGAGTATCGTCCGAAATCAACCTCGCCATTTTTTGCTGAAGCATATGTGACGTCAGAATCAGGAATAATCTTCATGACTATGGTATCAACATTCGGTCTTCCCATGAAGTAATCGTCGAATGCTTCCATTATTACGTACTGACCTTCTTTGTACTCTTTGAACTTGTATGGTCCTGTCATTATAGGATTTCTTGTAACCTTAAGCACAAAATCATCCCATTTTCCGGATGCCTTGGCACTTTCGAAATCTTTTCTGAAAACATGTTCTGGAAGCTGGAACCAGCCAAAATAGTATGCATAAACAGAAGATCCGAAGTATGCAGAACCAGATGCCTGGTTCAAATGAATGGTAAATGTATAGTCATCGGTTATATCGACTTTATCAACAGTCTTTTCAAAAAAGTTTGATGTAACGGGTGCTTCAGATACCATAACCTCCCACTGGAACTTTGCATCTCTGGCGGTTACAGGCTTCCCGTCGTGCCATTTCATTCCTTTCCTGAGCTCATAGGTTATGCTCATTGAACCATCGCTGTTAACTTTTATAAGACCGTTTTCAATGGTCGGTATTCTTTTTATCATTCTTGGTATATAAAAACCATCCTGATCGGTTCCCATATTTCCGTCGCCTATTATATTACAGATTGTCCAGGTAAGTCCTGCAGAAGTGAAGAGAGTATTGAAGCCTGGTGCGTCTGCACCTACGGGTGTGGTAAGCGTTCCGCCTTTCTTAGGAGGATTGAGTGCCATGAATAATGAAACAGCTGCTTCTTCCTTGGTTATGGAAGCGGTTGGGTCAATAATATGCCCGTATCTGTAGTTTAGGAGCTGCCTATCGCTCCTGTATGCCAAAGTAACAGCACCTATAGCATCTTTCGGAACTGAAAATTCATCGTTCGCCATTGCAACTACTTCTGTATATCCGCTGGCCTGTGAAGTCAAACCAAGAACCTTCACCAAAGCAACTATATAGTCACTTCTGGTTACAGCTTTATTTCCCGAGCCAATAAGATTTTCTTTTCCGGGAAATGCTTTTGCAACGGCTGCCTTATACTCATCGTAGGTAAGATTGCTCTTATCAACGTTTTTCAGAATTCCCTGTTTCAGTATCAGAGCTTTCGCTTCATCTAAAGAAACCTGTGCAAAGGAACTTACTACCAAAAGAACTACCAGAGCAAGTAAAACAAGTACCTTTTTCACTTTGACACCCCCGTTATACTTAATATGATGAACCAAACCTTTTATTAGACTGCAAATGAGGTGAACTTAGTATTTAAACCAAACTAATTAATTGGAACGATTATAACACAATTTTTTTTGATATAAAAAAACGTTTTATAGCCAAATAAGACCATTTAAAGAAAAATAATTATTATTAAAGACATATTTCTTCTTTTATCTACCATATCCTCTTGCTGTAATCAAAATCACTATTTATGTAATTTTTTTTGCACTTTTGTCACATAGTACTTTTCTATGAAAGTTTTTTCATACGTGTTTATAAAAATATTCAACGAAAAAAAATACTTGAAGAGCAGAATTTTAACAGATGACGGGAAATGTTTACTTAATTAGTTTGCCGTACAAATAATTGGTGTGAAGTTTTTTTCAATAATTTTTATGAAAAGGTTATAAAATGTTTAATCACTAGATTTTTTTATACAGTTTTTAATTTAATCAATTTATCCAAAAAAGACATTTTATTTTAAATATCTTTATTTTATTAATATTTTTTTGTGTGCAAAAATTTCCTTATTAAAAACCCTATATTTTTTCACTCAGAACTTTTTGAATTTTTTTTCTTAAAAAAAATCTGTGAATCTTTTTTCACAGATTTATGTATTTTTTTCGCTGAAAATAAGACACTTGTCCCGTCCATTGTTTTTGGCTCTGTAAAGTGCTGAATCTGCCTTTTTGAAGACATTGTCATACCTTTTTTCATTCTGGGAAACAGCACATCCGATGCTTATTGTAATCTTTATTTCTTTTTCTTCAAATTTGAAAACAGTACGGGATATTTTCTTTCTAATTCTTTCGCAGTATCTGTAAACTTTCATATCTCCGATCTCTTTGGCAAAAATCCCGAACTCTTCTCCACCTATCCTGCCAAATATATCGTTATCCCTTATAGCAGATTTTATAAGAGCAGAAAGATCTTTAAGAATGCTGTCCCCAGCAAGGTGGCCGTACGTATCGTTTACTTCCTTGAAGAAATCTATGTCAAGCACAAGAAAAAGAGAACGGGAGCCAAAACCTTTAGTATCCATATACTTTTGAACGTACTCTATGAATGATTCCTTGTTGAGTATTCCCGTAAGACCATCTGTTTCTGATTTTATCTTCAAGGATATTGCACTGTTTTTCTGTAGAGTAATATCTTTTATGACCGATATGCTTCCCTGAGGATTTCTAAGAGAGTCAAAAACAGGATAGGTACTTATCATAAAGTATCTATCATGGCCCAGGATACTCTCCTTTATCTCTAGTGTTTCCTTGAAACAGTTAATTATGCTGGAGTACCAATCTTTGTGGTGGGCTTTTATATATTCTGCAATATTTCTGTTGAACTCTTTTGTTTTGTACTTTTCAAGATTTCCTTGGTAAAGGTTGAACATATAGCCTATGCTCACAAGAATATTCATGGCCGTCGGATTGATATCTATAACCTCACCTTCCGCAGAAAAGATAACCATTCCCTCCTCTACTATTTCAAAGACCTTCTCACGTGCAATAGGCGAGTAAGAAAACAAGCTGTATCGAAAGTATCCCATGAGTATAAGCAGTGCAAACGGAATGAATAAAAATACAAAAGCAAAGTATACGCTGTTTTTTTCAAGCCAAATTATCTTGTTCCACCAGCCTACGGAGATAAGAAGTATACCTAAAAAAATAATCATAAGTTGTTTTTTCAGATCATCAGAACTTTTACGGTATCTTGCCAGTATCATAATCTCTGAAAAAATACTGAAAACCGAGCAGTAAACAACTGAAATTTTATTTAAAATGGTTCTTTCAAACAAGAGAACAGTAAAACTGCCGAGTTCTGCCGACTGTACATTGAGTCTCAAAAGATGATGATAGTTATCTGTAAAAAATAGCAGGATAAAAAGTCCGGAAAAGATTGCTGAAAGAACTTTAATCATTTTCAAACCTTTAAAGTCAATACCAAGAAATCTTACAGTAAAGAAAAACATCATAGGCGAACCGCCAAAAGAACCTATCTGTGTGAAATTACGCCAGAAGAGTTTGTGCTGAAGCTCCGGAGAGTAAAGTTCAAAGAAAACTCCGCTTGCCCAAAAAATCATGAAAAAAATAACTCCCAGAAAATCTTTAAGCACTGGGCTCTTCTTTTTCCTATTAGTTATAATTATTATAATCATATATATGAACATACTAAGTACATACAGCATCAAAAGCAATGCCCTATCCAAGACTCTTCCCCTCACATGACTATCAAAAGTATATTTTCAATATTTTATGCAGATTAGGTAACTTCAATAAAGTTTTACTGTTATATCTTTTTACTTCATATTTTTTAAAGAAATTATACCATAATCTTTCATTTTCTTGCACTTTTGCATACTGTTTTTTGTTTTGTGATGCACAACATTAATGTTTTAGAAATATATCTTACTAGCTTGTTTTTAGCTATAAAATATTGTAGAATAGGTATGAAAAATATTTCATAGGAGGTCACAATATGAAAAGCCTTAATGAAGTAATTGAAATGGCAAAAATGAAGGGCAGAAAAAGAGTTGCGGTTGTGGGCGCTGAAGATGTGGAATCTCTGAAAGCGGTTTATATGGCTCACGATGCAGGATTTGCCGAGCCTGTTCTTGTGGGAGATCCTCAGAAGATTAAAGAAAGTATTGCCCAAGCGGGATTACAGGACAGGGATTTCAGCATAGTATCGGCAGTCAGCTCAGTTGATGCCGCAGAAAAGGGTGTTCGCCTTGTTTCCTCCAAAAGTGCGGATGTTCTCATGAAAGGATACATAAAAACATCAGAACTTCTGAAAGCTGTCCTAAACAAGGAATGGGGTCTTAGAACCGGAAGTGTTCTTTCTCATGTGGCTGTGGCTGAAACACCTGCACTTTCGAAACTGATTCTTATCACTGACGGAGGAATGCTTGTACGGCCAACACTCGATGAAAAAGTGGCTATGATAAATAACAGCGTAGCTATCGCTGCAAGTCTTGAAATAAAAAATCCGAAAGTCGCTGTTATTGCGGCAGTTGAGGTTGTCAATCCTGATATGCCCGAGACTCTGGATGCAGCAATCCTCACGCAGATGAACAAAAGGGGTCAGATAAAAAACTGCCTGGTGGACGGACCTTTAGGTCTTGATAATGCTTTGTCACTAATGGCGGCAAAGATTAAGCATATTGAAGGTGACGTGGCAGGACAGGCAGATATTCTTGTTGTTCCTGATATACATTCAGGAAATTTCCTCGGAAAGTCCGCCATTTATCTTGCGGGTGGAAAAATAGCAGGAATAATAGCAGGGGCAAAGGCTCCGATAGTAATAATATCACGTGCCGATGAGGCTGATTCAAAACTTTGTTCCCTGGCACTAGGAGTACTTAACAGCTAAAATAACAGGCATGTCCGGTCATTAGACCGGACATGTTTATATTTTTTTCAGATAACGGTACATAGGCTCAAGTTTTTTCATGCTTTCTGTAAGATACTGTGCAAGCTCTGGACTGAAAAGTTTTTCGTCTTTTTTCCTGTTGCAGGTTATGTAAAAGAACTTATAGTCGTACCATTGTGCTATATACTCATTTTTACCTTTATATATACTTCTCTTGTAACTCTCTCCTTCAACGGAGAAAACTTTTTCTTTCAAAAACTCTGTACACATTAAAAATTCTGCCGGTCTGCTCTCTATCTTTTCTCTGAATCTGTCCATAATATTTTTTTCAGATGTATAGTATCCCATCCCAAATCTGTACCAGTCTGGAAAAAGCTCAAAAAAGAAGGCCGGTTTATTTTTCCAGTCTGTTGTTTTGGTTTTGAAGGTTATCCATACATTTGACCTATATGGCGTTTTATCTTTGGAAAAGCGTATATCCCTGTATATTCTGGATATGGTTTTATCAACTGCAGGAGTAGTTTCAAACTCCGGATCAATATTGAGCATTTCCCAGGACATCTGAGCAACAAGACTCTGAAACGGTAAGAGGACATCTTTTTTATATCTCCCTTTATTGCTTTCATACCATACCTTATTGTTATTAACTTCAATATCAGAAAGAAAAGAAACTGTCTGAGGGGTAAAGCCTTCAAATATATTCGTCATACCATCACTTCCTGCCAAATCCTTTTATAAGTTTTATGAATATATCGGCAGCATCGTCTATAATCTCGTCACTTGGAATAAACCTGCTGTTATGAAGTCCGAATCTTTCTTCTACGCAACGCGTCCCCAGCCAGAACATGAATGATGGATATTTTTTGGAGAAAAATCCAAAGTCCTCTCCTGTCATCTTATACCCACAGTCTATATAGGCATAGTCTTCTGAAAGAATTTCTTCGGCTTTTTCATAAAGCTTGCCGTCCACTAGAACTTCGCTGTAAACAGAACCTTTGCTTATTACTCCTTTAACTCCGGTCATAGCAGATACGTTTTCAAGTATGCGCGAAAGTTCGCGGTAGAAGTTCTCTCCGCTTTCTATACTGAAGGCACGTATACTTCCTTCAAGCTTTGCATAGTCTGGAATAATGTTCCTCACACTTCCGGCATACATCTTTCCATTGGCGTAAAGAACCGGTTCCTTAAAACTCTTTGGCATCATATCTGTATAATCAAGATAACTTCTAAGGGCTGTAAAGGCATTTCTTCCGTCCTGAGCAAGAGCCACATGGGCGCTGCGCCCTATAAACTGGACATCTACTTCCGTGGCACTTGCAAACAAAAGGCCACGGGTACTAGCAACCGTTTTTCGCGGATACTCGTCGGTGACATGCATAGCCATGGCATAAGCTATATCATAACTGTCAAATATGCCGGTACTGAGCATCTTTTCTGCCCCTCCACCGCCTTCTTCCGCAGGCTGGAAAACAAACAAAAAGTTTTGGTCAATATTCTCTTCCAATATTTTTTTTATGGTTGCATAAAGACCTGCCATGTGTACATCATGACCACATGCGTGCATAAATCCAGTATTTAGAGATGAAAAAGGAGATGATGTCTCTTCTTTTATGGCAAGAGCATCTATATCTGCCCGTATAAGTACGTATCTGCCGCTGTTTGTCTTTCGCTCAATCACCATACCTGTCTCCAGCGGTCTTTTGATTGTAAGACTTCCCGGATACTGTCTTTCAAGATCTTCTAAAGCATTTATAAGTATTTCTGTCGTCTTTTTTTCTTTAAAAAATACTTCCGGATACCTGTGAAGCTCATGTCTGAGTTCTTTTGGGTCCATTATTGCCTCCTCGTTTCAGCCAATATAGAGTTTTTTTACTTTACTGCCACACCTAAAAACTGCTCCTTTATTAAGACAAGACGGCTAAAAAGCCGTCTTGTTTTTATTAGCTTGCGTAGGATACGCTTCTCTTTTCCCTTATTACCGTTACCTTTATTATGCCCGGATACTCCATTGTCTCTTCTATCTTGGCTGATATATCCCTTGCAAGTTTTTCGGATATGGAATCGTCAACCTTTTCAGGCTGAACAATTATTCTCAGTTCTCTTCCCGCCTGAATAGCATATGCTTTATCCACATATCTGAAGGATTTGGCTATTTCTTCAAGCTGTTCTATTCTTCTTACATAGTTTTCAAGTGTTTCTCTCCTTGCGCCAGGTCTTGCGGCAGAAAGAGCATCTGATGCTCCTACAAGAACCGCTTCAGGGGTCATGGCATCCACTTCATTGTGATGGTACTGCATTGCATTTATTACTTCTAGCTTTTCTCCATATCTCTTGGCAATTATTCCACCAACAATGGCATGCGATCCTTCAACTTCATGATCTATGGCTTTGCCAAGATCATGGAAAAGAGCAGCTCTCTTGGCGAGCTCAGCATTCAGACCCAGTTCATTGGCCATCATTCCGGCAAACATTGCTACTTCTATGGAGTGCTCAAGCACATCCTGACCGTAACTTGTTCTGAACTTAAGTCTTCCCAAAAGCTTTACTATTTCCGGATGGGGACTCTTTATTCCAACTCTCATTACAGCTTCCTTTCCGGCTTCCTTTATTATTTCTTCAACTTCTTTTTTGGACTTTTCATAAAGTTCCTCTATTCGTGCCGGATGAATCCTTCCGTCTGCAACAAGCATGGTAAGAGTTTTCTTGGCAATTTCCCTTCTGAGGGGGTTGAAACAGGATAACGCAACAACTTCAGGTGTATCGTCGATTATAAGATCTGTTCCGGTAAGTTTTTCAAATGTTCTGATATTTCTTCCTTCCCTTCCGATGATCCTTCCCTTCATGTCGTCTGTCGGGAGAATGACGGTAGAAGTGGTTATTTCAGAAGTAACATCCGATGCGTATCTCTGTATGGCTGTCGTGATTATCCACCTTGAGTATTTTTTGGCATCGTCCTCATACCTGTCTTTTATATCTCTGTACTTTTGGGCAAGTTCAAGCTCGTACTTTTCGGATGTTTGTTTCATAACTATTTCCCTTGCCTCTTCTGCATTTAGTGAAGCTATCTCGTAAAGTTTCTTTGATGCTTCATCCTTTATTTTCTCAGATTCAACTTTTTCTTTTTCTATTTTTTCTTTCATTTCATCAAGAGCCTGTTCTTTTCTGTCTATGTTTTCTTCTCTTCTTACAAGTCTTTCCTCAAGAGATTTAAGCTCATCCCTCTGTATTTTGCTCTCTTTCTCGAACTCATCCCTGAGCTTATGAACCTCTTCCCTAGTTTCTATTATCTCTCTTTTCTTTATGGCCGTAGCTTCTTCTATGGCTTTGCTTTTTATCTCCGCCGCATCAAGCTTTGCTTTTTTTATCTCTTCTTCAAGTCTTTCCTTTTCCTCTCTGTTTTTTGTCAAAAACTTTACATTGCCTATGTATAAACCTACAAAAAAGGTTATTGCTGCCACTATGGGGATCAGAATATATCCTAAAATTGTAGCCATTTATTCACCTCCTATATCTTTCAAAATATTTTTTATTGTAAAAGAGTCATATCCTTTTCTGTAAAGGAAATCATACACTTTTTTTGTGTCTTTTTTGAGCGCTGAAAATTTTTTTGCCTGAGAAAGGGCTATTTCGTAAAAATCAACTTCTTTCTCAAGGTCTTTTAAAGTATCCGCAATTATCTCTTCGGATATACCATACTCTTTAAGCTCATATCTTATTCCCTGCGGACCTTTTCCGTCAAGAGTAGCTTTGTCGTATGAAAAGCATTTGGCGAAAAGTCTATCATCCAGCAGCTTGTTTTCTTTTAGTTTTTGGACTGTATCGCTTATGTTATCTGTATCATAACCTTTTTCCTTAAGCTTATAAAAAAGCTCTTTTTCTGATCTGATCCTGAATCTGATAAGGTTAAGCGCACTTTTTAA
Organism: Thermotogae bacterium; assembly: GCA_022704305.1. GTDB lineage: Bacteria > Thermotogota > Thermotogae > Petrotogales > Petrotogaceae > UBA5851. Next base: position 17,274 of record JAKJGQ010000012.1, read on the forward strand.
GGCGTTTTCCCGATCACTTGGATCAAACGGTTTCTTCATTTTTCACTGGTTGCTCATTTTTCTTTGATTTTTTATCTGTTGGAGGTTCAAACTTCACAAGCAGATTTTCAGGTATTTTTACATTGTTTTTCTTTCTGATGCTGTATTCTATGAAATCAGAAAAATCTGGATTGTCAACCATGTAGGCAACCGAGTTCGGTTTTCCCTGCCCGAGACTGACTTCATTATTATTTTCATCAAAATATGAAAACCATGCTCCTTTTCTCTGTATTATGTTTGCTTCCAGCGCCAGGTTGAACAGATCGTTCTCCCTTGTGATTCCACGGCCGTAAACCATATCGACCGGTGCTTCCCTGAAAGGCGGCGCCATCTTATTTTTCACAACTTTTATATTGGTTTCGTTTCCTATTGCTTCCTTTCCTTCTCTTATCTGATTTCCCTTTCTTACTTCTATCCTCACACTGGAGTAAAATTTAAGTGCAACTCCTCCAGTCGTGGTTTCTGGGTTTCCGTACATAACTCCTATCTTCATTCTTATCTGGTTTATAAAAATTACAATGGTTTTCGACTTGTTTACATTACCTGCAAGCTTCCTCAGAGCCTGGGACATCAACCTTGCCTGAAGTCCAACATGCATATCACCCATGGCTCCTTCTATTTCATCTTTTGGGACAAGAGCTGCGACCGAATCAACTACGACCATATCAACCATATTTGACCTTACAAGTGAATCAACTATTTCCAGTGCCTGTTCTCCAAAGTCTGGCTGTGATACAATAAGCTTGTCAATATCGACACCAAGTTTTTTTGCATACTCAACATCAAGAGCATGTTCTGCATCTATGAATGCAGCAATTCCGTTCTTTTTCTGAGCCTGTGCCAGCGCCTGAAGAGCAAGTGTGGTCTTTCCCGATGATTCATTGCCGTATATCTCAATTATCCTTCCTCTTGGAAATCCTCCGATTCCCAGGGCAATATCCAACGAAAGACAGCCACTGGGTATCACATCTATCTTCTCTCTTTCATCCACACCTTTTCCCATAATCATTACAGAACCAGAACCATGGGTTTTTTCAAGCTCCTTAACCAATTTCTCGAGCATTTCCTCTTTTTTTTCGACTGTATTGTCATTTTTTGAATTATCTTTAGCCATTAATAATCACACCTCCTTCAAAATCAACTTTATACAGTTTCTTATATATGGGTCCGTCACTTGTCAGAGTCGACGAGTAAATTCCCACAGAACTTGCCCCAACAGAAAGTGGTTCAAAAGTAATAGTTTCAAGTACCTTTTTCCAATCCTTGGGTGAAAACTTCATTCTCCCGACAGATATATGAGGAATAAACTCCTCGTTCTTCAAATTTATTCCGGCTCCTGTTATAGCCTTGCATATCTCTTTATAAAGACCGGAAAGTGTCGGCCCGCCGTTAACTCCAAGCCAGATAACCCTAGGAAGACTATTATACTCAAAATATCCGACCTTGCTGACATTATAGATAAAAGTAGGAAATCCTGATATTCTTGAACCTATTTTGTAAGCCATCTCGGCTATTTTTTTCATACTCATATCTCCAAGAAATACCAGCGTAAGATGCGCGGCACTTGTTTTTGTCCATGTGGCTTTAAATCCTTTTTTAACAAGTTTATCGATGGTATCGTCAAGAAGATTACCAAGCTCCTTGCTTGATTCCAAAGCTATAAAAGTGCGTACAGTATTGTCGCTCATGGCAATTCCCCCTCTTAATAAATATCTTTCAGCTTAACACCTTCTTTAAAAATAAAATCATAAATGCTTAAATATGCTTCAGGTTTTTAATGATGTAATTTAAACCGGATACCACGCTTATAATCAATGTCATGTACATCAGTGTACTTTCAACTATGTTTCCGAACAATTGGGAGTATACACATATTATAAGGGCAATCTCAAGAACTGTCTTAAGTTTTCCCAGTTTATCTGCTGCAACAACTATTTTTTTCCCTGCCAGAAGCGTTCTCATTCCGTTAACAAAAGTATCCCTTGCAACAAGTATCACAACAAACCAAGCAGGCACCTTGGAAATAGCTATAAAAAGGATAAATATGCTGTTTATAAGTATTTTATCGCACACCTGATCCATAATTTTGCCAAAATCACTTACCTGATTTGACTTTCTTGCTGCCATACCATCGAACATATCTGTCATAGCCGCAATAACAAAAATTACAAGCGCCGGTATATAATAACTTTCACCGAGCAGAGTCAGAACCGTTATCGGAATTACGAAGAATATCCGCGACAACGTAAGAACGTTAGCCAGATTGAAAATCATATCACTTCTCCTTCCAAATCATATTCGTAACTCTCTTTTATAATAACTTCCACCAAACTTCCCAAAGTAATCTCTCTGGAACTTTTGAAAAAAACACTTCCGTCTATATCAGGAGCATCCATAAACGCCCTTCCAATATAAACCCCGTCCTCATACTCTTCAACTAATACTCTGAGCTTACGTCCAACATACTTTTTCATGATATCATAAGATATATCCTTCTGCAGCTCCATAAGTTCGTCAAGCCTTTCCTGTTTTTGAACCTCGTCAACCTTTCCGCCCATTTGGGCTGCGGGGGTACCTTCCTCTTCGGAATAAGCAAAAGCACCAAGCCTGTCAAACTCATTTCGGTTAAGAAATTCTTTAAGCTGTTGGAACTCCTCATCGGTTTCACCGGGAAACCCTACTATTATGGAGGTTCTTATCACCGATGGCTTCATTCTTATTTTTGCAATCATTTTTTCAAGGGCTGCGGTGCTTTTGGCACGCCCCATAAGCTTAAGCATTCTGTCCGAACCGTGCTGCATAGGTATGTCGAAGTAATTCACAACCTTTTCAAGCGACTGCATGCAGTCTATTATCTCATCCGTCAGATAATCCGGATGCAGATACATGACACGTATGATAAAATCCCCGCTGATACTGTCAATAGCTTTTAAAAGTTCGGTAAGTGCCTGTTTCTTATAAATATCCACGCCGTAAAGCGTATTATCCTGTGATACCAGTATAAGCTCTTTTTTACCGCTTTTTATAAGAAACTCTGCCTCATGACAGATATCTTCAATCTCCCTGCTCATGGGCTCGCCTTTGAAATTAGGTATGGAACAAAAGTTGCATCTTCTGCTGCAGCCATCCCCTATTTTTATATATGCGTAAGCTGTTTTTGGCACGTATCTTGATGTACAACTGTAAACATCCATAGGAGTATCCGGCTTTAAATAATACTCTCCGCTGTCTATTACCCTGAATACTTCCTGAGGCGGAACAACACCTATAAGTCCGTCAAGCTCAACAAGATCTTTTATAAAATCATCAAAGTATCGCTGTACAAGACATCCTATAGCTATGACCTTAAGATTTCTGTTATCTTTTTTGAGTTCAAGATATTCAAAAAAAGTATCTATAGACTCTGCTTTAGCCGAGTCTATAAAGCCGCATGTGTCAATTATTATGTAATCAGACTTAACAGGATCTTGTGAATACTTATATCCGTTCGACTCAAATATTCCCCTTAGAACATCCATATCTGCCTCGTTTTTAGGGCAGCCAAGGGTGACTATATGAAACTTGTGCAATGGTATTTCCTCCGTAATAGAATTAATTAGATTATCACAATATTATTATAGCAAAAAACACAAGAATTTCCTATAAGTATAACAATATTTTTTCTGTTTCATTTGTGGTATAATTGTAATATCAATTTAAAGGACGGTGTTTATATGGATACTTTTTTATATGCAATTCTTGTAATATTTGCTATAACTTTCATAAGTGCATACCTTAAAAGCACTGCAAAGGACGGAACTCTTAAAAAATTTTCAAAATTTAGTATCATCGTACAAACCAATGATGGAAAGACAGTATGGGGAAAAATGAAGCTCTTTTCAAACGGAATGGAGCTAACCTATCCCAAAGAAGTGACGGTTCCCCAGGCTACAAGAAAAGGATACTATATATACAAAACCGAATACGATAAGATTGTATGTATCATGAGAATCCTTAAAAATATGTCTTATGATGATCTAAGGCTTAGAGAAAAAAGAAATATATTTTATAAAAACGGTTTTTTCGTAAGAATACGAAGATGGGTAAGAAACTTTTTTGCGGCCTCTTCCGACGCTATAAAAGAAACTCTAACACTCGTAATGGGAAAAGTGGGAGGAACTATGTCGGCAAAAGGACAGGCTAATGCAACCCGCCTTGGGAACGATCTTATAGGTTTTGTAGGCAACTCATATGAACCAATTTACGAAAAACTTGCAGGAAAAAAAGTGCTTGTGGATTATCTTCAGAAAGACGGTTCAATTAAAAAATACAAGGGTATTCTCGGAAAGTACACTAAAGAGTACATAGAAATTTTGAATATAGACTTTCCAATGGATATAAAATACGAGATAAAAACCAGAACAAGCAATATAACAGGTTATCCGGTCTCCGTTATCCGCAAAGACAAAAAAATGACCTTAGTGAACGAGTCTGAACAGAACCTCAAATTTTCAGTTGATGGAAAAGAGTACAGTCTCACTTCAAAGATGACTCTTGACGTCAAATGTCCAGATTCAGACAGCTTTGACTTTATAGTGGGAACGTTAGAAAATGTTGACGTTATTCTTCCAAGAACTTTGGCAATTGTAAGGCATCTCAGCGATTAATGAAAAAAGCAGCCAGAGGCTGCTTTTTTTATGCGTGGATTGCCCAACCTTCGACTGCTCTTGCCGCTTCCATAACAGTTTCAGAAAGAGTCGGATGCGAATGGATCATAGTTGCTATTTCAGAAGGCTTGATCCCGGCAGTTTTTGCCAGCAGCAGCTCATGTATGAGTTCGGTAGCCTGTTCTCCGACTATATGTGCTCCAAGAATCTCCTTTGTCTGCGGGTTATAAATAATTTTTACCATTCCATCGGGTTTGTCTATGGCAACAGACTTTCCTGCACCTCTGTATGGAAAAACAGCTTTTTTAAAGCTTATGCCCTCTTTAATAGCCCTCTGCTCATTGTATCCAAAGCTTGAAATTTCCGGCTCGCAGTAAACTCCTCCCGGAATAAGCATTGGGTCTATTTTCTTTATAGTTTCATGTCCGCAGATATGCTCGACGGCAACTTCTCCTTCCTTAGATGCAACATGTGCAAGAAGCGGAGAGTTTATGACATCTCCTATGGCGTATATGCTTGGAATCTTGGTCTGATAGTAATCATACGTTGGAATAAAACCTCTTTCGGTTTCTATGCCTACCTTATCAAGACCGATGTCCCCTGTATTGGGACTTCTGCCTACGGCCACAAGAATTTTTTCAACTTGTATAACACTTTCCTTGCCTTCTTTATCCTCAATCAGAACCGTTACTCCATCTTCGTCTTTGGTCATTGATTTGGCTTTTGTGGAAGTATAGATCTCAATACCCCTCTTTTTGAATGACTTATGAAGAACCTGAACAACCTCACTGTCCTCAATTGGAAGTATCTGATCAAGCATCTCTACAATATGCACCTTTACACCGAAGGAACTGAGAATATGCGCAAACTCCACTCCGATTGCACCGCTGCCAAGAATAAGAATACTTTTGGGAAGCTTTTTCATCATTAGCACACCGGTTGATGAAAGCACCTTATCTTCATCGAACTCAAATCCTTTTATGACTCTGGGAGATGACCCGGTTGCTATTATTATATTCTCTGCGGATATGATTTTAGAATCGGAAAGTCTCACGGAGTTTGGCGATTCTATCTTACCTTGCTGCATTATAAGCTCAACTTTGTTTTTTTTCATAAGAAACTGTACCCCTTTGGAAAGGGTATCCGCAATTTTCCTTGATTTCTCAAAAACTTTTTCATATTCGAACCCGGAAAGATCTGTTTTTATCCCCATACCTTCAAGATCTTTTATACTGCTGAAAGCCTGTGCCTGATGTATAAGCGCTTTTGACGGTATACATCCTACATTGAGGCATACTCCACCTGGTTTATCCTTTTCCAGCAATGCAACTTTTTTCCCCAGCTGGGCTGCCCTTATGGCCGCAACGTATCCGCCCGGACCAGCTCCAATAATGATTATATCGTAATCGTATGCCATCTTCAGCCTCTCCTTTTTTGTTTTTATTTTCACTGCATTGCAGTGCTCAAAGTTAAATATATACAATATATGTAAAAATAAAATTACACAAATACAATTAACTTGGTTAACTAACAAAACAAATGTCAGACTCTCTGACATTTGTTTTTAAATGCAAGATATTTCAAATCATCCTACATTGATCATATTATAACTTTTCTTTCATGATTAAACAACTTATCACTGCTTTTATTTGTTTTTCAATTCTGTGAGTATGAAGCCGTCAGAATTGTTACCTGATATGTAAAGCGTTGAACCCGGATCTCCTTCAATATTCGTAAAACTTTCAGCACAAGCTTTCATATAAGAAATACTCCACAATTTTTCAGAATTTGCGTATTTAAAAGATTTTGTGCCATATTCATACTGTTTTAAAAAGTCATGGTACTCCTCAAAAGTAAGATCAAGCTTAGTAATTATTTCGGCATGCGGACAGCCGACATATCTAAAATGCCATGGCTCCCATGCTATATTGGTTATCCCCTCTTTGCCTTTAGGATAACGTTCAATAAAACCATAATGAGCGGCTTTATCTTTAAAAGCCTTACAAATACCGGAATACGGAAACGATGGCCGTATGTAATCTATATCAGATTGTCTTAATCCCAGATCAATTGCTAAACCAGATTGATGCTCGCTGTATCCTGGAAATGCCACATACTTTTGAGTGAACTCCAGACCCTTTTCTATCAGAGAACTGCTAAAAATATCATGCTGTTCGTTGATAGAACGCCAGCCACTGACTGCGGCTATTTCTTTCCAGCCGCCGATATCGCTCATAAGCATTAAAAAAGCATCTGCCGCCTCCTTCTCAAGAAACAGCTTTTTATTATCTGTATCTATTGGTTTAAGAATTTTTTTTACTGTATCATGATATGAAAAACTGGCATTTATTAAAATCAGACTTCCCTCAAAAACACGGTACCTGGCCAAGCTAATTGTTTTCATGCTTCCAACCCCAGTCGGATTATATCAGAAATGAGTTTTTCAAAAGTTATTCCGCAGGCTTTGAACATATTTGGAAAACGACTGCGGGAAGTAAAACCAGGAATTGTATTCACCTCGTTGAATACTATTTTTTCATCCATATCAATGAACATATCCACTCTGGCAAAACCGTGGCAACCCAAAATTCTATAGATGCATAGGGCTGTTTCTTTTATTTCCTGTGCTTTTCCATGAGAAATATCGGCAGGAACTTTTATTATTGATGATTTAGGCGTATACTTCTCTTCATAACTGAAAAAACCTTGCGGAACTCTTATTTCATCAACCTGTCCTATAACAATTTTTTCATTTCCCATTAATGCACAGCCGACTTCATACCCCTGGATATTTTCTTCTGCTACAGCCTGGTCGTCATATTCAAAAGCTTTTTTAACTGCATCAGGCAGTTCTCCGGCAGACCACACTTTGGAGATACCATATGAAGAGCCTGCCCTTAAAGGTTTTATATATAGCGGATAGTGAATTTTTTCAGCTTGTTCAAAAATTTTTTCTATATCTGTTGTTTTATCAAATAAAAACGAGGCAGGAACATTTATGCCAAAAGATTTTACAAGCATATGCGCTCGGTATTTATCCATGCACAATGCTGAACAAAGCGCTCCGCAGCCAATTATGGGAATACCTGAAAGCTCCAGCAATCCTTGAATCGTTCCATCTTCGCCGTTTTTCCCATGCATAACCGGAAAGGCCGCGTCTATTTTAAGCTTTTCAACCCTATCGTTATTAAAAACCAATACAGCTTTTTCTGAACGGCAGGGAGAAAATAATGCTGGAGTACAATCGTTGGAGTTGCACCATGTATCGTTCAGTATTTTATCATGACTGCCATCAAACTTAAACCAATCACCTTTTGAAGACACCCCTATGATCAATGGCATAAATCTGCTCTTATCCATGGCACTTATAACAGCATGGGCAGATTTTAGCGATATGCTATACTCTGGGGAACAACCGCCAAATATGACGGCGATATTTAATCTTTCCATACTTTTCTCTTCCTTTCTCACTTATTTTTATTTCAGGTTCAAGCGGATACCCTATTTCGCATTTATTACGGTAAAGAACTTTTGAACAGATACATTCTCCTTTATCAGCAGAGATTTTTTTTTGAATTACATCGACTTCTTCAAAAATTTTAGTATTTTCACGGTAGTAGAAACTCTTTGCGTTTGAAATACAATAGGAATAATCTAATTTGACATCTGAAAAAATACGTCCTATAATGTTTTTTTCGTCAAAATCAATAGCTATTTGAAATGATTGATCGGTTTCGTTTTTGACTTTCAGATCAAGCCACCCTTCCGCAACTGTTGCATCAACTCCTCTGGGCATATCCTCTGAAGTATCTGGAAAATCTTTCTTGCTATGTCCGTGGCGTTCTACAATCGTAAGTGGGGTATGCAAAAAAATCCAAAAAAGAAGGTTGCTCATCTGACACATTCCTCCGCCAGCCGATACTTCGAGTTTTCCGTCAACCATAACCAGTCCGTCTTTATACGGGATATTCTTGTCTGCGTACCGTACCAGCTTCCAGAAAGAAAAAGTTTCCTGCGGTCTTATTATAAGATTATTGAGAGTTTGAGCCGCCAGTTTGAGATTAAATACTTTATTTTCCTGATACTGCATATCAAATCCGGTCTGATGGTTGTATAAGAGGCTGCCTGCCTCAAAAATTTTGTACTTAAGCTTCTGCTCTGATATAAAGGATGCATAGCTGTTTCCATCAAAATACATTCCCGTATAAAAAAACAATAGACGCTGGTTTATTCTTAATGGCAGCAGCCAAGGGAACATTTGTGTAATCCTTTTTTTCTTCATATTTTTATTCCTTTCTGTATATAAAAAAGTTCCGTCTTATAAAATAATACCAAGACGGAACTTACGATGCTTTCGTTTTATATGACAAAACCCTTGTTATTTAATTATAAAAATCATACGTTTTTCTTACAATCTAAAGGAATTTTAACCGTAAATATGACGCTTTCATCAGTACTTTCAGCCGTTATTGTTCCACCGTGTGACTGCACAATCTCTCTGGCAATTGCAAGTCCCAGACCTGCACCTCCCGTGGAGCTTGAACGAGCTTGATCTAATCTGAAAAATTGTTCAAAGATGCGGGAAAGTTTTTCCTGTGGAATTGTATATCCATGGTTTTCAATTCTTATAAGGGCATACTCGCCTGACTTCTCAACCGATAAAACAATACTGGTATCCTTATAGCTGTAACTCACTGCATTGCGGATAAGATTGTCAAAGACACGTTCCATTTTTTCAGGGTCGCATACAGCCTGTAAATCGGGAGTCAGTTTCAGATCCCATGTCAAAGATTTTTCTGCCAGCAAAGGATTAAATTCAAAAGTTATCTGTTCAAGCATGCGTGTTAAATTAACTGTTCTGGTATCAAGAATAAGCCTGGTCAAATTAAATCTTGTAATATCAAAAAACTCATTTATAAGCGATTCCAATCTTTCTGCCTTATTCAAGGCAATACCAGTATACTTTGCTCTTAATTCCTTTGAAATCTGTGGTTCATCCCTCAAAAGTGCCAGATACCCTATTACACTTGTAAGTGGTGTTTTAAGATCATGCGCAAGATATACTATAAGATCATTCTTTCTTTGTTCAGCCTCTTTTGCAGCCATAGCACTGCGCTGAGTCTGCTCTCGCACTTGGTTAAGTTCATCCTGGACATTTTTCATAGCATCAGGAAGAATAATCGGTTCACTGGCTGACTTTGCCAACTGTTCTGAAGCCATAACCAACTCATCCAGATACCTCAGTGGCTTCTGAAAAAAATAATAAGTGATAATGAGCCATCCTATAAGAAGGATTGAGCCCATCCAGAAAAGCACATAGTTATCTATGCTTTTTAAGAGTTTATAAAAGAGATTATCAGGCTGCCATGAAAAAGTACTTAAAAAGGTACGCATAACAACGACAAAAACGGCAAAAACTACCGCAAAGCCAAGAAAAGTGAGGACATACTGTACAAACAAACGTCTGGAGATCTGACTTCGGCGCACATAGCTTTTTTTTATTTTTCCGGCTGTTTCACTCAATTTTATACCCCACCCCCCATACTGTCTTTATAAATTTTGGCTTACGTGCGGGTTCGCTCATTTTTTCACGTAGCCGTGCAATATGAGCCATTACGGTATTATTATTATCCAGATACTTTTCTCCCCATACAGCTTCAAAAAGTTCTTCAGACGATACAACCTTTCCCCGTCGCTCACAAAGATACCATAAAATATTGAACTCTATCGGGGTAAGCATCAGGTCTGTACCGTATAAAGTACATTTGTGGTTTTCACGGCTGATATACAAACCTGAAAAATCATATACAGAACTTTCCTCCGCGGCTGCTCCATGTGAATTGTACCTGGTATATCTGCGTAGCTGTGTTTTCACTCTGGCAACAAGTTCAAGAGGGTTAAAAGGCTTGGTAACATAATCATCTGCTCCCAGGGTAAGTCCTGTAATTTTATCCATATCCTCTACCTTGGCCGTCAGCATGATAATAGGAAAAAGGTATGATTTACGGATCTCTCGGCATAAGTTAAAACCGCTCATATCAGGCAACATAACATCCAGAACGGCAAGACTGACAGAATTATTTTCAAGGTACTCAAGCGCATCGGAGGCATTATAGAATTTTAAAACTTCATAGCCTTCATTATTCAGGTAAGCTTCAACAAGCCCAGCTATATCCTGTTCATCATCAACAACAATGATTTTGTTTTTCACATGTACTCCCTCCGGCAACAGTTAAAAAAACTGACAACAATATAATATCCATATACTATTATATTTTTTATAGATAATAAATCAAGTTCTTTCATAGTAACTTATCCTGTTTATTTTACTTTTTGCAGACCATATATAAAAGAACAGTAAAGACTATACCGTTGACTAAGGTAAAACCAATTCTTAACAGATGGATATGCAAATAATAATAATTTCCACCTGACAATTAAAACTTCTATATTATAATTAGAAAACCAAGTCGACAAGGAGGTTTAACATGTACGCCAAATACCAGTGTCTCAACTGTATAACCAAACACTCAATGGATCTTCTCGAAAAGGCATACAGCGACCACAACCTTGATGATCCGAAAATCCAGAAAGAAATTTTTGAGAACTATATAAAGCTTATACAAACGGTTGCAGAAACCGCTGTATGGGGGAAAAAACCTGTAGAGCTGTCTTTGCCAGTTTATGACAAGCTTTATGAAATATTCGGAAAAAAGGATTTCTATATGGTAGAAAAATCCACTTCCAACCGTCTTCTTTTGGAGATGTATGATGATCTGCTCCAGCATTGTATAAATTCTCCAGATCCAATAGAAGAAGCTCTTAAGATATCAGCCTTGGGAAACTTTATAGATTACGGGGTAAAAAACTCTTTCGGTGAACTTGAGTGGGAACTTCAGAATCTTGTAAAGACCAAAACGCTTACAATAAATCATACCAAAAATTTTATTAAGGATCTAAAGGAAGCAAGATCACTGCTGGTTATTCACGATAATGCAGGCGAAATTGTTTTAGATAAGGTCTTGATAAGAATAATAAAAAAACTCTATCCCAAACTGGTGGTATACTCTGCTGTCAGAAGCGAACCTGTAATAAATGATGTCACAATGGCAGATGCGCAGGAAATAAACCTCAAGGAAGTTTCCATAGTCATAGAAAGCGGCTCAAAGTATCCGGGTACCCTGCTGGACAATGTAAATGTTGCATTTAAAAATATCTTTGATAACGCAGATATTATTCTTTCAAAGGGACAGGGTAACTTTGAAGGGCTTAATGGAGTAGAGAGAAACATTTACTTTAACTTTATGGCTAAATGTCATCCGGTAGCCAACGCTGTCGGCGTAAAAGTCGGAGATGTGGTTTTTGGGAGGATAAAAGCTCATTTTTAGTTGTTGTTTTAAAATCTTAATTTTATTATAACATTATTTTGATAAAATAAACTGTTAACGATATCTCAATTTAGGGGGTGCAAGATGAAAAGATTGTTACTGGTAGTTCTGAGCCTGATGATGGTTATCATTCTCGTGGCTGCTCCTGTAAAACTGACTATTCTTCATATGAACGATACACATGGACATATGTGGACTTACGGGGATAAAAACGCCACAGGTGGTTTTGAAAGAATCCAGGCCATAATAACCATGGTTAAATCCAAAGCTGCTGAAGAAAACGGGCATGTTCTTGTTCTTCATGCAGGTGATGTAAACACCGGAATACCAGAGTCAGACCAGCTTAATGCTATTCC
>JAKJGQ010000130.1 GCA_022704305.1 Thermotogae bacterium
ATTTCTGCGGGTGCTGTAATTTCTAATATAGATGATATGCTGAGCTACCTGAAAATGCAGATTGATGAAGCGGGTGAGTTTGCTGAATGTCATAAAGCATTGGAGAAAATTGATAAGGTTAACGGCCAGCATCAGAAGATGGGTATCCGTACAGATGAGATTGGCATGGCTTGGATATTGGACACATATAACGGTTTTATATGGCACAACGGCGGAACCGGTAACTTTGAAGCATATCTTGCCTTTCATCCAAATAGTAAAACCGGTATTGTCATTCTGTCCAACTTAAAGCCGTCGGAACGTATACCGGCTAGTCTATACGGTATCAAATTGTTGCAGGAGTTAGTAAATTCAAAATAAAAATCCGGCCGCTTCAAGGGTTTATCCTTGGATGCGGCCGGTGGTTTCAGGATGTCTGGGTATCAGATTTCACTATCTGGGAGCTGCCGTTTCGTATAAACAATGTTCCGTCTGCCGATATATCAATTTTTACAGTATCGCCGGGGTTTATATCTCCGGAGATTATTTTTTCGGAAAGCGGAACTTCTATTTCCTTTTCTATAGCCCTTCTCAGAGGTCTTGCACCATATAGCGGGTCAAATCCGTTTTTGGCTACTTCAAGTTTAGCATCCTCGCTCATTTCAATTTTTATGTTCTTTTCCTGGAGCAGTTTTTCAAGGTTTCTGATCATTATATCTACGATTGACTTAACGTTCATAAGATTGAGAGGTCTGAAGAATACAATGGAGTCTATTCTGTTAAGAAACTCCGGTTTAAAGTATCTTTTGAGATCTTCCTTGACCTGTTTTTCTATGTCATCTTCTTTTTTTCCTTGTTCAAGCATGCGGAGAATATTTTCAGAGCCAATGTTGCTTGTCATAATTATTATAGTGTTTCTGAAGTCCACCACATAGCCTTGTGAGTCGGTAAGCCTGCCGTCATCCAGAAGCTGAAGCAATATATTAAAAATATCCGGATGTGCTTTTTCTATTTCATCAAATAGGATTACCGAGAAGGGTTTTTTTCTGACCGCACCGGTAAGGTATCCTCCTTCTTCGTAACCCACATAGCCGGGAGGAGAACCTATCAGTCTTGATACGCTGTGTTTTTCCATGTACTCGCTCATATCAATTCGGATAAGGTGATCTTCGGATTCAAAGAGCACTTCTGATATGGTTTTCGCCAGTTCGGTTTTTCCTACTCCTGTAGGGCCGAGAAAAAGGAAAGAGCCGACAGGGCGTTTGGGGTCTTTGAGTCCTGCACGTGCTTTACGTATAGTCTGTGCAACCGCTTTTATAGCCTGATCCTGAGAAATGACTCTTTTATGTATCTCTTCTTCAAGATTCATAAGTTTTTTTCTTTCGCTTGAGAGCATTTTTTTAGCAGGAATACCTGTCCATTTTTCTATAATTCCGGCAATGTCCTCTTCACCTACGATATTTGAGTTGGCTGTGTTCTTTTCTTTTTTTGTTTTTTCAAGCTCTGACTGTAATTCAAACAAAAGAGCTTTTTTGTAGGCTGCTTCTTGGTAGGCAGACTTTATAGTAAGGTCGTTTATATCGTCTTCAGTTCTTTTTATTTTTTCTTCTAGATCAAGAATTTCTGAGGGTTTGTTTTCAAACTCTATACTTTTTTTTGAACATGCTTCATCTATAAGGTCGATGGCCTTATCAGGCAAAAATCTGTCTGTTATATATCTCTGGGATAGTTTCACCGCAGCATTTACAGCATCATCGGTTATCACAACATTATGATGCTTTTCGTAATTTCCTTTAAGACCTTTCAGTATTTCTATGCACTGTTCGGAGTCAGGTTCATCTACCTGTATGACCTGAAATCTTCGTGCAAGCGCCTTATCTTTTTCTATGTACTTTCTGTATTCATCAATAGTGGTTGCGCCTATAACCTTGAGTTCTCCTTTTGCAAGCGATGGTTTAAGAATATTTGCAGCATCCATAGAGCCGCCCTCGGTGCTTCCTGCGCCTATTATGTTGTGTAGCTCGTCGATGAAAAGAATCATTGAATCTTTGGATTTTTTGACCTTGTCTGTAAGTTTTTTAAGCCGTTCTTCAAACTCCCCTCTGTACTTGGAACCTGCAATTATGCTGGAAAGGTCTATCTGTAACAACTGCTTGTTTTTAAGTGAGGCAGGTACCTTTCCTGATACGATACGCTGAGCAAGTCCTTCGACAATAGCAGTTTTTCCTACTCCCGGATCGCCGATAAGAACCGGATTATTTTTGGTTTTTCGACAGAGTATTTCTATAAGTCTTTCTATTTCTTCATTTCTTCCGATTACAGGCATGAGCTTTTTGTCTTTTGCCTGTTTGGTAAGGTCTGTAGTGTACTTTTTTATAGGATCGTCTTCATCGGCAGAATCCTCAGAATCTTCTGTCTGGTTAAGCATTGAGTATATACTGTTTTGGTCTGTATATGAAGACAGGAGTTTTGATGCCTGCGATGTTCCTTCAAGTAAAATTCCTAAAAGAAGGAAAAGAAGGTTTATCTTTTTTTTCTTAAGTTTTCCGGATTCAGACCTTGATATCTCAAAAACTCTGTTGAGCGCAGGAGAGATATAAAGCTGGTTCTGCGATGAGTAGTAGGTAGATCCTGTTGAAGAATAGATAAGTTCTTCTGTCTTTCGGTTAAGAGCGGTCAAGTCGTTATTTTCAAAGAGCTTTTCCACACTTTCATCATCGGTTTGAAGTATACCGTAAAGAAGATGTTCCGGATTAATAGTTCCGGAGTGTGAGGAAGCTGTTTTTTCCTGAGCGGTTTGAATCGCCTGCAGTGCTTTTTCTGTAAAATCATTTGGGTTCAGTCTCATAGTATCACCTCGTTAATCAATTGTAATGTTTGACTGATAATTATCTTGTAATAAGAAAAGCGTTTTCACGCTTTCCTTATATATTAGACTTGAGATAATCAAAAAAGTTCAAAGTAAAGGTTATTTCTTTATAAAAATAAGATAGTTTTCTAATTTTTCTGCCTGTTCGGAGCTTTCTGCAATTACATTGGTGTACTTGTCCAAACCGGGTTCGTATGCTTTTACATTCGGATCTATTTTTAAAAGCAGATCAATATCCTGCTGCGGCAAAGACAGTATTTTTTTGGTAAGTGGTACTTCTGTCTTGGATTTTATAAAGTCTGCCATGCTAACGTCTTTGTTTTTTTCATAGTACTGCAGGTACTTTAGAATGTTCATAAAGTTGGTTGCATCCATAAAACCTGAAACTGTTCCGAAGTATTCTGTCTTGGAAAAAAACGCAAAGGTAGGCGTGCCTCTTACTCCGAATGCTCCGAAAAGCTGTGAGTAGGTATAAGTTTTCCCGTTGTACTTTGCGGTCTTAATGTTTGAGGACGTTATCTGCGTAAAGATGAAAGAGGTTTTGAGCCACTGTATAATGGTGGGATCTGTAAGAGTTTCATCCTCAAACTTTTTGCAATAATAACAGTCATCTGAAGTAAACATTACCACAACTTTTTTACCGGTAAGTTCAGAAATCTTGAAGGCATTGTCAAAATCTATTACAGAAAAATCCTTTAGGCTGGTTGCCGCCATTGTTAAAACCGCTCCGAATAAAATAAGTAAAAAACTAATGCCTCTTTTCATAGTATCACCTCAAGTTATCTGTAGTTTGTTAAAAAGTCCAAGCATCATTACTATTCCCATAGATATCATTATAATCCCGCCTACAACTCTGAGATACTTCTGCCATCTTGGCTGTCCAAAGGAAATTTTGGAGGTTATTTTGCTTATGAGTCCACCAAGGAAAAGAAACGGTAAAGAAATCCCCAGAGAGTATACAAACAAAAGCAAACCTCCGTACCAGGCACTTGATCTTGCAGCAGCAAGAGTCAGAATTGTTCCCAGAACAGGTCCTGAACAAGGTAGCCATACAAATGATATGAGTATACCCATAAGAAAAGCGGATAAAAAGGAGTTGTTTCTGAATTTGTTAAAGTTGATGGCTTTGCCTTTAAAAAGCTGAACTTCAAAAAGATAAAGAAAGCCCAGAACGGCTATGAATATTCCTCCGGCAATATTTATTATCCATTGATACTGTGATAGGAAGTAGCCGAGAAAGCCCGA
>JAKJGQ010000131.1 GCA_022704305.1 Thermotogae bacterium
TATATCTGAAACGATCTTTTCATAATCGCTTTTTGTGATTACTTCGTCAAGAGCTATATCATCAACTATATTCGCCTGGACAACTTCTGCATATACTTCTTCGTCTATTCCCATCATAGCGTTGTTAAGCTCTTTTTCCGCTATTTCTATCTTTGCTTTTTCAGCCAGGTTTAGCAAAACAGAAAAAAGCCGGTTTTTTTCAAACTCATTGAGATTTTTTCTTGATACTTGCTTTTCTATCTTAGAATAAAGATACTCTGCGATCTTAGAGTCAAAATTATCTCCCCCTACCAATGTATGCAGAGAGATAGCATAATCTTCAATTTTCACCTTTTGGTTTTCATCCCTCCAAACCTTGTGAAGCGACACATCAAGGGTACCTCCTCCAAGATCATAAACCAGAATATTTTTAGGAGAACTCAGATCAACAACAGTCTCCGGTACATTCCCCATGTCTATGTCCCTGACAAAATTAAAAAGGGCAGCCCTGGGTTCGTCCAGAAGTATGTTTCGCTCCGTTCCGTCTTCATTTACAGTTTTTATGCCTGCGTTTTTTGCCGCCTCTATGGTAGCCAAGCGCATGTCTGAATCAAAAGATGCAGGTACAGTTATTACAACATCATCCGGCATACTTTTGAAAAGTTCCTTTGCATTGTTTAAAACAAACTTGAGTATAAAAGAACTTATATCCGAAGGACTAAACTTGGTGCTAGCCATTTCATAAAGCCTATCTGTACCCATAGAGCTTTTAACTGACCGTACAACATTTTGGGGATTTATGCATGCCATATGTTTGGCATAAGGTCCTACAACCGGAATAATCTCTTTCTCATTAATGTTTTCTATGAAGACACAGGAAGGAACCAATTGACTGGTCTCTATTCCTCCTGTGGCACTTTTCATTTTCATTTTAAGAGTTTTAGCTTCAATATTACCGTTTCTGGGATTTATCATTCCGTAGGCAAAAACTGTGTTAGTTGTCCCAAGATCTATTGCACAATAATATCCCATTAAACTCCCTCCTCCTGAATTATCTCACCATATTTAGGCACAGAAATAACAACATCCTTGTACTTCCATCCGGGTGACAGCGTCTTCACTTGTTTTTCATCTGAACTCTCCATAAACGGCATACCTTCATACTCTGAATTTTTGGCCTGCTCAAGAGTCAACCTTCTTTCAATGGACGGATCTATCTCGCTAATCCCATAATCACGTATAAACTTCATGTACTGCCTTATAAGAACCGGAATGGAACGAACATCTTCCGGAAACTCATATCCGGACTTTTTAAGAGCTATAATACTTTTCTCACACCTTACAAAATTATCCAGAAGATATCCATATTCCTTGGAATTAAGCGTTTGAAAGAACTCTTTAACTAAAGCCGCTTTTTCTTCCTGCTTAAAGTTCTCTATGTTTTCTTTGTGTTCATCCAAAGCATCCATAACCAGCTCTAGCGTATTACGCAGATCATTTACAGTAGGCGCTTCCTCTGCACTTTTGTCGTTTTCGTTTCCTTTTAATACACTTCCGATCCCATAGTTCATTATAGAAATATCCTGACCAAAGTCATACTTTTTTCTGTACTTTCTTTCTTCCGCCATCCAATCAACCAGCTTGGCAAGACATCTTGTGGAATAACTGTATCCTAAAAGTTCTATTTTATATAAAAAATCAATACTCTTAACTTCCTTTAACTTACACAGAAAAAGGTACAGGATTACCTTGTCTCTCATCTTTTCCTTATTGAAAGTGAAGACCATTTTCTTTAAGTTCATGTACTCGTCTTGGGTAAAGTCCTCTGAAAAATAAAACTTAAAAAGTTTTTCTGCTATATCTTGGCTCTTTTTTATCATCTCTACTCTTTTATGTGGATTACTCGAAAAATCATCCTCAAAGACCCTGTAAACATTTATAAATACTCCATTTTTCCTAAGCTCATTTTCGATTGTTCTGGGATGCTCAAACGGATCTTTTATAACTGCATACATAACTTTGTTTTCCTTTAAAATAATTTCTTTAATACCTTTCTCGCTTTTTTTTGATAACTCCTCAGAATGATTAAGTACTTTGGTTATGATCTCTAACTCCTTCATTCTATGATCCCCCCCATGTAGTATTTTTCAAAGTTCCTTACATTTACGGCTTTTATCGAAGGCCATCTTTCATCTATTTCATCCATAATGCTCCAGCTTTTATCTTGATTCTCCCCGTGAACCAAAAAGATTGTTTTTGGATAGATTTTTTCTATCAAATGACATAAGTCTTCAAACTGAGCATGTTTAGAACTTATAACCGTTTTGTTCTTCATGTATCCATAGGTGCTCTCTGTTATCAAAACATCTGCGTCCTTAATAAACTCAAACGCACATGAGTTTTCAACCTCATCAGAAGAAAGCGGAAAAGAAAAATCTCCTGTATACACCAGTTTTTGCCCTTCATAAAAAATAACGGTCATAGCTGCACCGTCTATATGACCTGCAGGAACAAAAATACAGTCTAAATCCCCGCATGAAAACGGTTCAAAAAAATCGTAGGCGGCAATTGACATAAAAACCTGTTTCAAATTCAGGTACTGATCTATATTAAAAGTATCCAAACAGGCAGATACTCTTTTTATCAGGTTATCTTTACATTGCGGAGTTGATATGATCCTTTGAAAACCGTTTTGATAAAAATACGGAAGAGCTCCGAAATGATCCTTGTGAGAATGGGAAACGATGATTGAACCGGTTTGAGAAGAACCTGGAAAAATCCCCTCTTTGAAAAGTGAATCGATGCTCGGATACTTCCTTTCGCCAAACCTCATTCCACAGTCCAGAATTACTCTATTGTTGCCCAGTGAAAGGCAGTAGCTGCTGGCTCCTATCTCACTGCCTCCACCTGTCGCCAAAAAGTAACCCTCCATATTGCCACCCCCGGCATTATGCTGCCTTTAATATACTGTACTTGGCAAAAAAATCATGGTATTTTCCATTGCCATTATTTAGTATTACCAATTTTTCTCTGGCTCTGGTGATTCCCGTATATACCAGTTCTTCTTGATCATTCTCTCCGATAAGGAGAATAACGTTGTTCATCTCCATACCTTTAAAACTTTGAATTGTGCTTATCTTTAGCTCATGACCATTTCTTGATTCCGACCAGAAATTTAACTTTCTGTCTTTTCTTATTTCTTCACATAAAGTTTTTATCATGTTGGACTTTTTCTCTTTATCCAATTTTGCCTTTATTTCTTCATACTCTTGCTGAGTTTCAAAAGAGCTCTTGGTAGCTTTTTGGGTCTTTTGTCTGTAAAATTTTTCGAAAACTCTTAAATACTCGATACTACTACCTAAAACAACCACGTTCTCACCGTTGTTTTCTGCCTTTCCAATCTCGTGCAAAAGCTCTCCATACACAGTGCTTTGTTCATCAACCCAAAGGTACTCCAACTTAAAATCCAAAATGCTCGTCTGAAAGCTTTCAACCTCATCAACCAAGTACTTGCCTGACAGAAATTGTTTTTGAAATCCAATAATCATATGGCTCATTATCCCTTTAAAGCGTTTCAATTTTTTGAGCTTGTTCCATCTGCCGGGAATTCCTGTGTTGGGTTTTTTTTCTGCTCCATCAACAGCTCTACCGTATAAGTTCTGTTTTTCATCTCCGAAAAGGACCAACTCACCGTTTTCTTTAAGGAAAAACTTTCTTAAAATCGCTATCCATCTGCTATCGTAGTCCTGAACTTCATCGATCAGTATGGCAGAGTACTTAGGAAGCTTATCCTTGACAGGAAAAAAATAAGCTTCATCAGCATACTTATTTTCAAAGTACTCTTCTCTTTCCTTTTTTGAAGCACCTTGTTCTAGTCTTCCTATTTCTATTCCGGCTTTGGAAAGTTTCCTGTAAACAAACTCATGATAGTTGTTTACAGCAAAGTTACCCATTTCAAACTCTCTGGGAACATCTTTGATCATTTGCTCTATATATCCTCTCAAAGCACAGTTGTAGGTAAGGATCAGAACCATT
>JAKJGQ010000132.1 GCA_022704305.1 Thermotogae bacterium
TGCTGGGCAGGAGAGTAGAGCTCGCCCGAGCACAGACCAAAGCCGTAAATATTCTTTCCAAGTGCACTTATTTTTTTTGCAGCTGCTAGAGCTTCTTCCCATGTTTTGGGAGGATTAACAGGATCTAATCCGGCTTTTATAAACAGGTCTACGTTGTAGTAAAGAACTCTTGTGCCTAAAAGCCATGGAAATCCATAGTACTGGTTTTTATATTCGGTCTGATACCATCCGGTGATGTTCGGGTACTTTTTAATTTCGGATGTGATGTTCATAAGAACTCCTTCCGAGGAGAACTGTGGCATCCATGTGTTTCCCAGTTCAATTACATCAGGCGGGTTTTCGGCAGCAAATGCAGTGGTTATTTTATCCTTGCCGTTTCCCCACGATAGCTGTACTACTTCCAGCTGAATATCAGGATTTTCCTTTCTGAACTGCTCAAGCACGGCATCTGATGTCGGCTGATCCATCATAAACTGCCAGAAAGTAAGCTTTGTTGCTGCCAGGCCTAAACTTACCGTAAGAACCAATAATAAAAGAACAGAAAGTCTTTTTAACACCTAATCCACCTCCTAAGTATAAATATCCCTTTTATAAACCAAACTTCAATATTTTTTTTGCCATTGCAAAATCGCTCATAAAAGCATTCATAAAAGATATAGTTCCGCCGGCTGCTATGGAGACCAATCCTTGTGCATCCACTAGGATGAACCTGTTGTTTTCGGTTATTCCGAACTTACGGAATATTTTTGACATCAGATAGTTTTTTACTTCTTCAGAAAACTGGTTGATATCTCCGCCCAGAATTATATGATCCGGATCAAGAAAGTTTGTCAAATAGTAAATCCTGTTTGAAAGCATATCGGTAATTCTGTTGAGAACGTCCATAATTTCAGGGTTCTCCCTGAAGCCCGTGTTTATATCTTTTATGGAGTAGAGCTTTTCTTTATCAAACCAGAGCTCCTGTTCAAACTTTATTTCACCGGCTGCGGAGTTGCTGCCGCGGTATATTTTTTTGTCAATAACAATTCCTGCTCCCAGTCCTCCGAACTTGAAGATCTTGTCCGGAAAGAAAAACATAAAGTATATCAGATTGGAGTACTTAAGGCGAAAGTGCGAAAGATAAGAGGCTACTCCTGAGTTAGCGTCATTTTCTATAAAAGTATAGATTTTATACTTGTTCTCAACATACTTTTTTAAGTTCAGATTCTTAAGCTCTAAATCTTCAGAGAACACCACATACCCTTTGGCAGAATCGATTATTCCGGGCATTGATATACATATGGCAAGAATATTTCCGTAGTTCTTCAGCGCCAGTTCTATAACTGAATCGAGTCCCCTGAAAAACTCGCCGTCTTTTTTTTCAAATCTGATACTGTCTTTAAACAATACATTTCCCTGCATATCGTTTATGGTATAAAGAGCTCTTCCGTTTATAACAGCTATTCCAAGAATATTGAAATAATCTTTATTGAAGTTAAGTATCTGGGTTTTCCTTCCTCCGGACTCGCCGGGATTTTTTTCGCCTGCCTCCAAAACTAATCCCTGAGAAATAAGAGATTCAAGGTTGCGTGAAACTGTAGACTTGTCTATATTAAGGTCTTCGCTGAGCTCCTGCCTTGCAAAGTGCTCTTTCAGCCATACAGACTTGAGAATCTCATGTTGTGTAGGATTTATCTGAATTGTATCCATAGTAGACCTCCTGTTTCAAAGTGTTGGTTGCGTGCATCATGCAACTAACATGATATTACATGGTTTCCTCTATTAAAAGAAATCTGATTTGTGGTTATAAAAAGCAAAAAAGCCAAAATAAACCGAAATAGAAAAAAATTTTGAATGTTTCTATTTAAAGATAATAAAAAAGCATATTTTTTCTGCTTACAGTCAATAATATGGTATTATTATAAAGAAAAGAAAGATCATTACTTTAAAGTTGGGGGGCATTGATTTGTCGTATAAAGAGATCAACGGTATAAAGTTTTTTTATGAACTGAGAGGGAATACTGAAAGTACAGAAACTGTAGCTTTTTTTAATGGGGTTATGGCGTCGGCAGACAGCTGGAAAAATCAGGTTCATCTTTTTGAAAAGATGGGTTACAAGATTCTGCTTCATGACTTCAAGGGACAGTTAAGATCGGATAAGCCCAAGGGACCTTATACATTTTCTCAGCATGCACATGAGGCGAAACTTCTTATGGAAAGTCTTGGAATAGAAAAAGCTCATATTGTAGGAACCTCTTATGGAGGTGAAGTAGCCCTGCGTTTTGCACTGGACTTTCCGCAGGCAGTAAAAACTATATCGGTAATAGATTCGGTAAGTGAACTGGATGAAACGCTCAAATTTTTTGTTTTAGGATGGAAAGAGCTTGCAAAACACAAAGAAGGGGAAAAGTTTTTCTTTGGAATGATGCCAAGCATTTATGGAAACTCTTTTGTGAAAAAGAATATGGAAATGCTTAAAAGCAGGGCTAAGGCGTTTAAGGAAATATCAGACAGTTATTTTGACGGTCAGATTGAGCTTTACAATACTTTTATAAACGATGTGTATATTACTGATCAGCTTTCCAGAATAGACTGTCCTGTGCTTGTGGTGTGTGGAGAAGACGATATACTCAAGCCGCCGAAATTTTCCAGGCTGATTGCTGATTCTGTAAAAAATTCAGAGTACGTTATTATACCGCAGTGTGGTCATGTGGCCATTTTTGAAAAACCCAATGAACTTAATTCAATGCTTCTGGGGTTTATTTCCAAGCATCTTTGATTTTATGGCAGGAGGTGTACAGTGCCGCATCTAACTTTGGAAGAAGTAAATATGGATAATCTTTTTAAAGTCTGTAAGCTCAGCGATACTTTATCGCCCGGACAGCAGAAGTGTGTTGCACCGAACGTTTATTCTATAGCCCAGGCGCATTTCTATGAGCATGCATGGTTTAGAGCCATCTATCTGGATGGAGCTCCTATAGGGTTTATAATGGTTGATATTCAGCCTTCGGATCTTCCGCCCGAGGAAGCTCCAAGTGTTTTTCTTTGGAGGTTTATGATTGCCAGGGATTTTCAGCATAAAGGCTATGGAAGACAGGTTCTTGACATTATTACCGACAAGTACAGGAAAGAAGGGAAAAAGTATCTCTATGTTTCATGTGAGATGGACGAGGAAGAAGGGCCTTATCAGTTTTACTTGAACTATGGTTTTAAGGACACCGGAGTCATGGATGATGAAGAAGAAGTTTTGAAAATGAAGTTATAGTAGAAAACTCCCGCATTAATGCGGGAGTTTTATTTAAAAACTGCCTATCAGCGTAGTTATATCTGTTTCAAGCTTCTGTGGTGTTTGGAAAAGAATTCCGTGTACTCCGATTGTTCTTGCTCCGAGTACATTGACAAACATATCGTCAATAAAAACTGTATCTGAAGGGGAAACTCCTTCATGTGAAAGGATATGGGTATAAAAATCCCTGTCAGGTTTTATAGCATGCATCAGATGTGAAGCATAAACTTTGTCAAAGCACCCATAATCATTGTTTTTCATATGCAGATCGTAGTGCGGCTGCATAGTGTTGGTACCGCATACTACACGGTACTTCTTCTTTAGTCGGTTAATTATTTCAACAGTCTGTGGGATAATGGAGGGGCTAAAGGTTTCTCCCCAAAGAAGTCCTTTGAAAGAAGTAGTTTTTTTGTTATTGAACCAGCTCCAAAACTCTGTTTCTGTTATTTCTCCGCTCATAAGCCGATCTGTCATAGGCATAAATTCACTGTTTCGTAATTCTTCTTCGGTTGTTCCGTAAACTTGAGCTATATGGGGAACTACGTTGCAATTCCTTACCACGACACCGCCCATGTCAAAAATAAAAAGTTTCAGTTTAATCCTCTCCTTAAAAGCCTGTGCAGTTACCGTCAAGAAGTCTGACTACTTTCTTGAAGCATGTAAACTTGCGCCGCTTACAAAATATTTTGATAAAGCAAAGAAAAGTATGATCATAGGTATGCTTGCAATTGCG
>JAKJGQ010000133.1 GCA_022704305.1 Thermotogae bacterium
CCAAGAAAGAAAATGTGGTATATAAACTACACTTTGAACATATTTTTTGAAATATTTATTGTTCACTTCATTTATCAGTATTGCGAGTATCAGCGGCACAGGCATTCCTATGAGTAGCTTTAGCCCAGAGATTATAATGGTGTTCATAAGCGCCTTATAAAACGCCGGGGAAGTAAAAAGCTCTTCAAAGTATGCAAGTCCGACCCATTGATTCCCACCAAATATCCTGTACTTTTCGAAAGCAAGCTTCACACCGTATATTGGAATGTAATGAAATATTATAAAGTATGCGGTTGCCGGGATAAGAAGGTAGTAGTAATACCTGTCTTTATAAATACGCTTGAGAATTTTATTGTTTGTATTGATCATCTCATATCACACCTTCTTATATATATAATCCTGCACCTTTCCATCCGGAGCTTGTACTATTCCTGCAACTTTATCTGTAAAGCTTATTGTGCGAGGTTCGGAAGTGAAAGAAATGCATTTTTTATAGAGATCTTCTATCTTAAGAACCTTTATTCCTTTGTCTGTAAGGCTTTTTATGATATCCTGCCTGCTTTCTTTCACTGCAATTCCAAAATCTGTGACAAGAATATCTACATTTTCTCCGGGTGTAACTACTGTGTTTACTTTTTTCCTGATGACTCCGATCCTGTTTCTGAAAAGGGGTGCTGCAATAATAGTTATTTTACTTGCCGCTGCAACATCCTGATGACCACCTATGGCGCCTATTATACTTCCATCTGAACCTGTCAGTACATTAACGTTCCAGTCTGTATCAATCTCTGTTGCACTAAGCACGGCGATATCAAGAAAGTTTACTGCTGAACTTTTGTTTAGCGGGTTGGCATATGTATTTACATCTATTTCGTGATGATTTTTATTGTTTTTTATGGAGTAACAGGCTTTTGGATCAAAGCTCTGCACATCCAGTAAGGAATCGACAGTCCCGTCATTGAGCATATCTATGAGATCTTGGGTTATGCCTCCCAGTCCAAATTTAAATTTCTTCCCTCTCTCCTTCATGTATCCGTTAAGATGTCTTCCCACTTGCAAGGATACTGAACCACTGCCCATCTGGATTGCGGACTGATCAAGCTCCATACCGCAGTTTATAATCGTATTTGCAACATTTGAAGCTATCACAGAATCTCTGGGATTACCTTTTTCCTTTAGGGAGCCCGCTTTGACTCCTGCTGTATTGCCTATGGACGGAACGATCATAACGGCATCTGTATAAGACTGACTTATACTTATATCTCTTAAAATACTCTGAGAAAGATAATCGGTTACTATAACTGTCTTTTTTGCATTTTTTGCTTCCCATACTCCATATCCTAATGATCCGAAAGCACTCGGTCCGTCCAGTGCATTGGCATTTCCAAATATATCGGCAGCTGATGCAGCAATAAAAGCAATATCAACCTTCAGCTCCCCGTCGCTTACAGCACGGGCTCTGGATCCATGTGATCTGAATATTACGGGCTCTGGCATTTCTCCGCTTAAAGCCATGCAAGCAAGCTTTCCTTTTAAACCTGATGTCTGAATTTTGCTTACTGTCCCGTCACCTAACATATCAGCAATGAAATCGTGTGTATTCATAAGCGACGTACATGCCAGAGTAACTCCTTTCACTCCAATTTTTTGTATACTTTTGAGCACCTGAAACATGACGTTGTCTCCTTCACGCAGATGATGATGAAAAGAGATCGTCATACCGTCATTAATCTGGATTTGCTTAAAAAGTTCTTCAAACGAGTTAAAAACTTTATTCACCTTTATCACGTCCGTAGAGTTCATATATCCGTTGATATTTTTTCAGTACGGGAAGGTCAACCATATTTCCTTCAAAACTGAATACCCCGGGACATCCCAATTTTTCATACTGTTCAATTACTCTGCGTGCCTGATCAACTTCCTGAACAGAAGGCGAGAAAAGTTCGTTTACAGCTTCAACTTGTCCAGGATGAATCACTGATTTTCCGGTCATTCCAAATGATTTGGCAGTCTCACAGTCTTTTTTTAAGCCTTCTGAGTCCTTGGTATCAGAAAAAACACAGTCAATGGCTATTTTTCCGCACGCTCTTGCTGTCAATGCCAGCACTGATCTGGCAAAAGCTAGTTCTTTTCCTTCTTTTGTGCGTTTTATACTCATATCGTATGTAAAATCTTCGGCTCCGAACGCTATGCCTATAAGTCTTTGGGATGCTAAGCAGATTTCTTTTATATTAAGCACACCCAAAGCTGATTCTATGCTTACCATGAACTTTATCTTGCCGGCAGGCAAACCAAGTTCTTTTTCTATTTTTGTAATGCTCTGATCTATATATATTATTTCTTCAGCTTTCTGAACCTTCGGAACTCTTATGCCATAAATACATGTATCGGCAACAGCCGCAAGATCTTTCAAAAAATGTTTGCTGTCAACAGAGTTTGTTCTTACAAAAACATCTGTACCTGAGAAATCAAGCATTTTTAAGGCATAAGATACCAGATTTCTGGCGCTGTCTTTTTCATTTTCTTCAACAGAATCTTCAAGATCAAGAACTATGGCATCAGCACCGTATATCATCGAGCTTTGGATCATAGAAGGAGTATTTCCGGGAACATACATTATGCTACGCCAGAACATCTGTGTCATCTCCTTTCTCTTGCAGCCTTTGCAGCGCTGTTATAAGTCTTGCTCTTAAAGCAAAGTCTAAAGCACCGTAATCATCTACAGTAATCTCTAAATTTGTTTTTCCGGCCTGCGAAACTATCTCCCGCACAGTCTTTTCAATTTCATGCGCATAAAGTTCTTTAACTTTGCTTCTTATATTTATCACAACCTTTTCAGAATCAATACTTGAAACAGTTATTAAAACATCCCCTTTCTTTGCTTTTCCGCAGGAAGCAGACTTCATCTCTATTCCTCCTCAAAAGAATAATCCAAAACTTCAATTCGTGTGCCATCATTTATACTGTAGCCTACATGACCGTTATGGATCGGAGTTTCATCAACAGCTTCAAATATCTGTTCGTTATCCAGGAAAACAATGATTTTTTCAGCCTTTACATGTACTTTAAACTCGTAGGGTTTATTGTTTTTTACAGTAAAGGGCTTAGTACATAAAATCTCTCTTTTTTTATTTTTTTTGAAAAGAACGAGTGTGTCATTTTCAAATCCAAAACCATAATGGATAAGATTTCCATTTACCCGGAAAAGAAGCTTGAAATCTTTTCCGTGCAGCAGGTTTACTTTTGTACAGAGAGTATAGTCTTTCCAAAAATAATTTCCGGTAAACATTTCCCCATGATCAGAACATATCCCCTGAACATAAGAACCATTTGTGTTCCAGTAACCACAATCCCATGTAAACTGTGTTATGGCTCCCCATTCATCGTTTAATTTTGAAAAGTCTATAGCATACGATGCTTTTGCAGTTACTTTGAAATCATCAATATAGAAAATTCCATGATACTGATTGCCGCTGACATTTGAAAGCTTAAATCCTATTTCTTCCACAGCTGTATGGTTAATATCCGGAATATCCAGTTCCATTTTCTCCCATTCTCCCTGTTTCAGTGTATACTTGTGCGGGGATACATACTCTGTATTGCCGTCATACTTTACGTACATACAGGCTCTTATCATAACGTCCTGCGGTATCTCCTTTATTTTTAAAACACAAGATACCTTCTGACCGGGGTAGACTCTGGGAGAAAGCTGTGGTTTGTATCTTTCATCACTGAAATCTGACCTTCTATAGAAAGGCTTTATAAAAAACTTCTGAGTAACGTTTTTCTCCATTGTAACGAGTACTGTTTTCAATGATCTTTTACCGTTATAAGCTTCTTCATCGGTGTTTATAAAGGTAACTATGTTTTCGTTGTCAGATCTGAATCCGTGTGTAGAGCCCGGTATTTCAAAGTCACAACAAATTTCTCCGTTGTAATCGGATATTTCGCTTTTT
>JAKJGQ010000134.1 GCA_022704305.1 Thermotogae bacterium
CTGTTTTTCACATACCCCACTACTTTTTCAACCAAATCCGTTTTTCTGCTGTCAGGCTTGAGCTCTACTACAAGCTTAATATTATCTTTTGCATAGTCAAGAATATCTTCAAAAAGCGGTATCTTTACTTGCTGACCGGCAAGTGCTATAAGTTCTTCATAATCAAGGTTATTGACATACTCGCTTATTCCGGTCAGTCTTTTCAGACTCTTGTCATGAAAAACAACAACCCTTGAATCCTTTGTTAACTGAACATCTATCTCACAGCTGTCAGCACCCATTTCTTTGGCAGATATTATAGCTTGAAGAGTATTTTCTGTAAAGTTTTTGCTGTCTCCCCTGTGAGATATTATATCCACACCTGTAAAGTTAAACATTGCATTCTTAAACCTGCCAGCAGAGTAAAGGGTATAAAAAAAGAGGGAGGTAAGAATTATAGAAAGGAATACCAGCGAGTATGAACTAAGAATTTTTTTTGCCTTCATCTGAAACTTCTCTATTCCTTGCGGTACAGAAAGCTTAAACTCTTTTGGCTCATGCTCCAAAGCATGATAAATCTCTGAAATCAGACAGATATTTGCAGGCACATACATTGAAACAACTATATAGTAAAGCTGAACCCCCCATGCGTATATGTAAGGCATGGTCGATGTAAACTCATTGTAGTCAAACCCTGTAGCTCTTACAAACAAAAGAATCAGAAGAATAAATGGCACGCCTATGAACAGTGCCGGAATAACCAGGACAATTAAGTTCCAGATAAAAAGTATCCAGATAATCTTTATCTTGTTTCCTTTTGCAAGCAGCCTGCTTTTTTTAAAGGCCTGCGGTAATGTACAGTCTTCTTCAACAGCCACATTAATCATAAAAACAAGCCCTACCGAAAAGAACACAACCATAAGCATCAGTATTATGTAGGGAATAAAAAGCTTATAGGTAGAGAAAATATACTCATCCACGAAATCGGGAACACGTATATTGGCAAAAATTCCACTCTCAATACCTGTTTCAAGAAAGGGAATTATTAATAGTGCGAAAATAAGCATTATAAAAAATCCTTTACCCAAAAGAAGCCGCAGTTTTTTCAATGAAGTAATAAAAGCATGAATGACTGAAGGATTGCTATTATTTCTTGCAGAGTAGTTTATTATAATAAGAACAGAAAATTCAATGAAAAAGATTACCGATAAAAAAAGTGAAATCAGGAAAATTCCTGCAAAACCTTTGATGTCTATAAATAATTTAAAGAAATCAGTATTTTTTATAGTACCATCGTTGGAAAGCTTTACAAAAAAAGTGAAGATAAACATCATAAGCGGAACTATGAAAAAATGCAATACAGTTTTATATATGCTCTCAAATATAAAATACTCCAAAAAATTATTTTTAAGACTTTTCAATGAAGAACGTATGATGTGGTTTGTTTTCAATTTTATTTTTTCTGTCATCTTACCTCCAAAAGAATAAATTTCCGCCGATAAAATTTGATATAATGCTATTAACTGTCAAAATACTTTTTTGCTTCAATATTATAGCAAAAATCAATTACTTTTCTATAAGGTGGGAAAAAGAAATGAGAGACTTAAAGGGACAGAAAATGGAAAGAATCATTTTTGTTCACTATACAGATTCGCCGCTGGGAAAGCTTTTTTTAGGAGCAACGGAAGCTTCTATAATATTCCTGAAATTTCACAATGAACTGCCTGAACAGCATGACCGGATAGAAAAAAATATCCTTTACAAAACCGGCTCACCATTGCTTGAAAACATGGAAGTGCAGTTAAATGAATACTTCAGAGGAAAAAGACGTGAGTTTGACCTACCACTTTGTCTTGAAGGCACAGCTTTTCAAAACAAAGTATGGAAAAGTCTTTTGGATATACCATATGGCGAAACTATAACATATTCCAGTCAGGCACAGAAAATAGATAGCCTGTCCGCTGTAAGGGCAGTTGCAAATGCAGACGGCAAAAACCCCATACCCATAATTGTTCCATGCCACAGGGTAATAGGGGTCAAAGGAAAACTGACTGGATACAGCGGTGGGTTATGGAGAAAAAAATTCCTGCTTGAACTCGAAAAAGAGGTCTTCACCAAAAAACTTTTTTAAAACCGGAAAAAAAATCAAAAACTACTGAATTAATTCTTTTATAATCAATATGTCCGGACAAGGAGGCAGAAATGAACGGTTTTTCAGCAGTAGACACCGCAATAGGCTATATGGAAAAAAACATTTTCGAAGATATCGATTTTTCACTTCTTTGTGAAGAGATTGGTTACAGTGTATCCTACTTTTATGAGGTGTTTTATAAAAAAACCGGTCAGACTCCTGCCGCTTTTTTGAGAAATAAAAGGCTTGCCTATTCATGTTGGGATCTGGCTTTTTCCAGCTTAAAGATACTTGATATTTCAGTTAAGTATCGATTTTCATCTCAGGAATCTTTCACAAGAGCGTTTTCAAAGAAGTTTGAAATAACTCCGGGAAGATTCAGAAAGGAAATCAAAAAAAACTTTGATAAAAAAAAGTTTTCACAGGAGGCAGGAAAAAATATGGAAGAAACTCTTAAATCCTTTCCGGATAAAAAAGTTTTAAAAGGTGTTATGAAGGTTGGCTTTTACGCAGGCTCTGACATTTGCCCCGAAGATGTTCCTTTCCCAAGCTGTCTGGCAAGTGTGCTGCGTTATGCGGGCGAGGATTATCCTTGGATACCTGTTCTGGAACATAATAAAACTTGGAAGCTCAACTATCCATATGTTCTGTTTATGGGAGTAAGCGCAATGGCTTTCGGATTTCTATGGAAAAAAGGCTGGCACCAGGATAATGTAGATCACATGTTTGTTGCAGATCCTTCACAGATAATAGACCGCGCATTCAGTGCAGCTGGATATGAATATGAAACGGTTGATAAATCAGGATCTCAGGATGATGAAAAGCTTTTTAGACAAAAAATAATCTACTCCATAAACAATAATCTTCCTGTACTTGCTTTCGGAGTGGTCGGTCCGCCGGAATGTTCTATAATAACAGGATATGATCAGAACTGCGATAGAGTTTTAGGCTGGAGTTTTTTTCAAAACTTTGAAGTTTTTAATGACGGGGTCAGCTTCGATGAAAATGGTTATTTCATCAGGCAAGATTGGTTCACAAACACCTGGACACTTTTAATTCTTAAGGGAAAAAATCCTGAAAAAAAAGAAATTGATTTCTTTGATACTATGAATTGGATTGTAAAAGTGCTTACCACAGAAGATCTTTACGGAAGAAAAGCAGGAACAGCAGCATTGCAGGCTTGGAAAGAGCAGATACTCGATGAAAATGACTTTATAGGAGTTTCAGAAGAAAAACTTAGAATGATGCATGAAATTCATAACTCTGCAGTCGGAATGTTTGCCGAATGCCGGTGGATAGCCGGACTTTTCCTGAGAGATCTTGCAGCTAAAAATATGAATTTTGAGTACGAACTTGATCAGGCTGCTTCAATTATGAAGCTGCAGCATGATCTGATGTATAATATGTGGGATATATGTGGAGGAATATATAACCCGAACTCTTGGGAATTTTTTGCCAAGTCTGATGTAAGAAGGCAGCTTTCAAAAGTCATAGATGAAGTAATTTCAAATGAAAATAAGGTGACCGGTATATTCAAGAAAATAAATTCATAGTATTGAAAAACACAGGCTTAAGCCTGTGTTTTTCAATACGCTGTATACTATATTAACATAAACTTTTGAGGTGGAAGATGACATATACTATAAAAAATGAGTACCTACAAGTATCTTTAGACAGTAAAGGCGCTGAAATGACCTCTCTGGTAAGTAAAGACGGTATCAACTTCCTGTGGACTGCTGATCCAAAGCACTGGGCAAGGCATGCTCCGGTTCTTTTCCCGGTTGTGGGAAAACTTAAAAATAACAGGTATACCTTCTGTCAGAAAGAGTATTCTCTAGGT
>JAKJGQ010000135.1 GCA_022704305.1 Thermotogae bacterium
TTTCCTAGGCGCAGTACCGCTGAAAAGAAGAACGACAGAGTTTTTTTCTATGCTCTGATATAGAACCTGTCGGTTTTGTGTATGAAAAGCTTTATCCATTTTAAGATCACTTCCCATATGAAAGATTTTACTTACATCTCAATAATAGCACCAGATACATATAATTTCAACCGCAAGGCGATAGGGAGAAATAAAAAAATCCCCGTACTTTAAAAAGTACGGGAAATAAGTCATGGAGCGGAAGACGGGATTCGAACCCGCGACCCCCTGCTTGGCAAGCAGGTGCTCTACCACTGAGCTACATCCGCATTTTTTATTATGGTGCGCGAGGTGGGACTTGAACCCACACGGGCTTATAAGGTCCACTGGATTCTAAGTCCAGCGCGTCTGCCAATTCCGCCACTCACGCCGGTTTGCTTCAAAAAACAAAATGTTGCAAAACAGAGTAGACGTGTTTGCAACAAAAAATAGTGACCCGCCTGGGATTCGGACCCAGGGCCCTTTGATTAAAAGTCAAATGCTCTACCAGCTGAGCTAGCAGGTCACTGCTACATAACTGAAAAATATTATACCTCATGTATGGAAAATAGTCAAGTTAAAGTTTATATACGGAAATCTTAACAGTTGTTCACTCGGGTGTTTCACTTATTCCGCCTTTAAGATCTGTACTGAAAACAGCGGGAGTTTTTACTCCGTTTTTTACAACTGCTCCCACTATCAGCAGAGTATTTTCCTGCGTCGGGATGATATCTGAAAACCAGCTTTTCTCATTGATATCATACACACGTTCATAGTAAAGCGAACCATCGGAGTTGATTATTTTTAGAAATCCGCACAGTTTTCCGTCATCTGCGGATATGCTACCGACACAGTAAGCACGGTTGTTATGAAATATTATGCTGTTCAGACTAGACTGTTTATCTATGGCTTTTATGTCCAAAAATGTTTCTTTAAGCCTATCTGTGTCATCTTTTGGAAAAGGGAGCTTTAGTATGAGACTTTTTTGGGCATAAGAAGAAGCATCGGTTCTCAATCCGCATATAAAAAGATTTTCCTCTTTATCTGAAACAGCGGATAAAGGAGTTTCATCATGATGTTCAATGATAAGTGCGCCATCAAATCTCTTAATTCCATGGATATCATATCGTAGTATCAAAACATTGAAATCCTTCAGTGGATTTGAATTAGAGGAGCCTATGGCAAAAAATCCGTCTGCGAGCGGGACAATAGAGGATATGTATTCGTTATCACCCCTGGTGTAGGTATCTGTCCATACTGTATCGCCGTTCAGATTCAGTTCGGTGGTCAAAGCCTGTTTAGATTGTGCGTTTAATAAATAGCCTCCTGCAAGGTAGCCCTGTGAGATAGGTCTGAGAGTTTTGAACTCGCCCTTAAGATTCAGAAAGTTTGACCATCTGAGCTGTCCGTCTGCTGCACCATATGCACCGATATATGCAAATCCTTCTTTTTCTCCTGCAAGAAGGTATAAACCGTCTTTATACTTTATATCGTTGATTTTGGCTGAAGATCTTTCAGCGGCGAAAGAATAAAGCACAGCGCCCCTGCTGTCTATAGTATATATTCTGTATCCGTCATCCGATTTCATTAGCACACCATAGGAGTTTTTTTCTGAGGTGCATATTTTCAGAAATTCTCCTCCTTTGACGTCAAAAAGTTTTATAAAGGTACTCCCAAGGAGCTTTTCAGTCTTTTCTCCTGACGAAATGTACTCTATAAACTCTCGAGACGAGCTGTGAGGAATGAGTTTTTCAACAGGGTCACTCTTGTAAAGAAAAGCGACCGAAAGAATAAAGACCAGCGAAAAAAAGGCTAACAGTCCGTAAAGGGTTATAAGGGTTTTATCTGCTTTCAAAGTATTGTCCCCCTTATTTTCTGAATCTTATGTTGTAGGAGTTCGGATCATTCCAACTGAATTCAAATTTGAGCTTGATACCGTACTTATCTTCAAGGCAGCTTTTAATTTCGGGAGTTATGTACCCTGAAAGATTATGATAGACATTTAGCATTACCTCTGCTATGTTGTCATCCTCAAACAGTCTCATTGAGTCATGAATATCTTTTATCATCCTGTCAAATACAACTCTGGGTGAAGCAACTCTGCCTGTGCCATGACACACCGGGCAGGGAGAGAACATATACGATTCAATTGATGAAGAAGTGCGTTTCCTTGTAAGTTCAAGCAGTCCAAGACTTGTGAAACCTACAACAGACACTTTTGCCTTGTCTCTGTAGGTCTCCTGTTCCAAAAAAGTTTTAACTGCCTCCTGATGCTGTCTGTCCATCATATCTATGAAGTCTATTATGATTATTCCTGATATGTTCCTTAACCGCAGCTGCCTGGCTATTTCTTTGGCAGCTGAAAGATTGGTTTTAAATGAAGTTTCTTCAATATTTTTTTCCTGAACGTTGCTTGCGGAGTCAACATCGATAACAGTCATAGCTTCTGCTCTGTCTATCGTTATTATGGCACCGTTTTTAAGAGTTATCTTCCGTGCAAATATATCGTTCATATCGCCATATATGTTCATGTATGAAAAGGCATCACGATCCGTAAGTTCGACATTTATGGAGTAGTTCATCTCTTTTAGGACCTGCTCTACGGTTTCATTTACGGATTTGTCATCAAGAATTATTTTTCGTGTGTCTTTGTCCAGCCGTTCCCGCAGTATATACTCTACAAAGTTTTGATCGGAGTACACAAGAATAGGCTTTTGAGTGGATTTATAAGAAGAGACAATATTTTTCCAGCTTTCTCTGAGGGATTCAAACTCTTCACGGATGGTTTTTTTATCTATGGAGGTACAGTTGGTTCTGAAGATTATTCCTTCGCGCTCATTTATTATATCTTCTCCAAGCTCTCTTAAATCCTCGCGGATGAGATCATCGGTTATCTTACGTGAAATGCCTATGCTTGACTCTCCTTCCGGAAGATACACAATATATCTGCCTGGAAGATTTATCTGCATTGACAGTTGTGGACCCTTGCGTATAGTTCCATCCTTTTTTACCTGGACGATTACCTTATCGCCGCGTTTATATTCGTTTGGAAGGCCAATAAGATCTTTGTACCTGAGGAAACCGTTTTTATTTATGCCTATGTTTACAAAAAAAGCTTCCAAACTTGGAACATCGTTTTCTATACGTCCTATAAAAATCTTTCCGGAATTTTTTTCGGTTTCAACATCTTCAAAAAAAATTTCAGAAAGTATCTCATCTTCTATTAAGGCAACTTTAATCTCTTCGTTGGATTTGCTGAATACAATAACTTTGTCCGCCATTTTAAACCCCTTTAAGTATGTAGTATAAGACAATTCTATCATAAAAAAACACCCGTTTTACCGGGTATTTAGTTTTGCCTGTCAAAAATTTCCTTGAAAACAGTATGATTTTCTTTAAAGATCTTAAGTACAGCAGGGTCAAACTGTGAGGGCGAAGTTTTTTCATCCCCGCAAAGTATAATCTCACATGCCTGCTCATGGGTAAAACTCTTCTTATAAGGCCGTTTACTCCTTAGAGCATCGTAGACATCACATATACTTACTACCCGTGCCTCAATGGGAATATCTGCCCCTTTAAGTCCGAAAGGATATCCTTTACCGTCAAATCTTTCATGATGATAAAGAGCTATGTTTTTGGCTATGGATAACTGCTTGTCATCACCGAGAATTTCTGCGGCGTAGACAGTATGTTTCTTCATCTCTTCAAACTCCGCACTGGTAAGCTTACCAGGTTTGTCCAGAATCTCTCTTTTTACCAGAAGCTTGCCTATATCGTGCAGGGGAGAAAAGTAGTATATATCCTCCTGAACTTTTTTGGGTAAACCCATTTTCTCTGAAACAAACAGTGCATACTCGGCTACCCGGTCTATATGATTTCCGGT
>JAKJGQ010000136.1 GCA_022704305.1 Thermotogae bacterium
TCGCATATATTTTTACCAGTTCATTTATCCTTTCCCTTATGTTTTCCTCAACTTTTTTCTTGGTATTCTTCCATCTTGCTCCCCCGGGAGTTGATATTTTTACGCTCTGAGCATCGCCTATATACTTGGAAAGCTTGTCTATACGTTCGGCCGGAATGAGAGTTTTGGTAGAACTTTCATACTCCAGAATTATGTATTCACGTACTCCCAGTGCGGTTTTCTTTTTTTCAAATCCTCTGTATATACCTATCCCAAAATCTTCATGTACAATAAGATCACCTGATGAGATATCTTCCCAGTCAATAAGCGGAATAGTTGTTATATCCTGTTGGGCATCCAACTCTTTTGTATAATACTTAGTTGGAACATCTACATTTATTTCAATGCTCTTAAATAAAGAAAGAATCTCCAACCCACTTCCACTATAACGCCTATATATATCCCTTGCAGCAGAAAAACTGCACATTTCAAGATTTTCACGTTCTTTTTCCGCAAAGCTGCTCATCACTTTTTCTTTGTTTACTATGTATATCTGAAGCCTTTCCTTATCCAAATAGTCAAGAATGGTTTTTTTATCCTTAAAAAGGATACCAGGCAAGGCATTTATCATATCAACCGTTATTGCCTCTTTTTCCCCGCTTATGGAAAGTGCCCTTTCCACTCTTTTTTCAAAAAAACTTATATTTTCAGGACTTTTAAACGATTCGCTGCCTGCCACCATTATAAACTCTTCAATCTCAGAAACAGATTTCTGGGTATTCGGGTCAAAAAAACTGATTCTTTCAATCTGATTATCAAAAAGTTCAAGTCTTAAAGGATTGTCGTATATCGGTATAAATATATCCCTTATAAATCCTCTTCTGGCATACTCTCCATGACTGTGAACAGCACTTACAGTACTTCTGAACGAAGATTGGTATCCTATATCGTAAAGATTTTCTTCGAAAGAATCTCCTATTCTGTACTTTCTGAAATAAAAATTTTCTTTGGGAATGGAAAATCTTGTTAGTGCATGCAAAGAAGTAAGAATAGTAACCTTGGACGAGGTTGCTGCGGAAAAAAGGGTCCTGAGCCTCAGGCTCTTGACTTTTGAAGATATATCCATTTCTTCAAATGGAAATATATCGAAATCTGGAAATATCTCTGCATTTTCTATTTTGATATCAAAGTTCGAATACTCAGGAAGTACAAAAATAGTTGAGCCCTTATTTTCCAGGCTCTTTTCTTTAATTATATTGACAAGCTCATGATTGATTTCTTTTACCACTTTTTTCCTCCGTTACCGGATCTCTTATAAATTTAAGATATCTTTCATTTCGTCTGGAGTTATAAAAACCGGCTGCATTCATATAGACCTTAGGCATGCTGTCAGACTCACAGTAAAGTTTCTTTCCAGCCCAAGAATATCTGACATCTCTAGCCACCGGAACCTGCGGATAAAAGCCTGAAAATGCAAGATCTGATATTAGCACGTTGTGTTCCTTAACAATAACTTCTATCATCTGCAGTATCTGTTTTTTCTCTATGGAAATTTTCAGTTCCTTCACAGGATTTTTTACTACAAAACATTTTACTTTCTTTTCTTTAATAACTGTACGTATGCCAGAAAATGAGTTTATCGAGACTTCCGGCCCAACATGGACAAGTATATCAGGACATCTTAGACTTTCTTCATGCTTTACCCGGCTTTGAACACCAAGAACAGCGTTTTTTACCGTGGTATCATCAAAAGTACAGCCTTCATTAATATCTGAAGAAAAAATATCCGTCTGTGCAATGACTGTTGCACTCTCGTCATCTTCAAATCCAGCATCAATAAGATTGATACTTAATTCTTCAGACCTGTCGATAAAAACAAAAAACGGACTCACATCTCTAATGTCCGCAAAGCTTATATTATCAAACTTTAGTGTGTTAAGCCTGGAATATACTTCCAGATCAATTTCTTTTACCGTTAACTGTCTTCTGAAGAGCATACGAATGAAAGTGCCTCATTTAACCTTCCAAAAGGCTCCAGTATATCAAATATTTCTGCAAGATCGGATATCTTTTTAAACAACTCCTGGCTTACTTCATAGGAAAAGGATATTTTAGCCGAATAGTTCTGCCCCAGTGTAATAATACCTTCTTTGCCGTTAAAGCTGCTGCTTTCCGATAAAGCTTTGCTGCTTACAAGTTGAGCTACAGGTTTATCTGTGCTTAAAAAATCCAGCGTTTCATTTTCCTGAACAAGTAGTACTTCAGCATCTTTTGCAATCTCGCTGATTTTCTTACCTATTATTTCTGAGGCTATATAGCTTTTCAAATTATTACCGTATATGATTTTTTGTATTTTGGTGGGCTTTATGGGAGATGTATACTTAAAAGAGACAGGCATTCCTTTTTCATTTATAATGAGTACCCCGCCCGAATATTTTTCATCCCCAGACTTATAAACACTGAAATATCCAAGCATTCTTTACCCTCCTCATTCAGTATCTTATATCTAATATTTTGCCTCTGTAATCATCAAAGTCCGATTTCTCAGTCATAGTTTTTTCCGGTTCTTTTTTTGCACTAACAGAAATGTTGGCAGGCATACTGCCATTATGACCATCCTTGCTTACTTTTTCTTCCTTAGTGTTATCTTTAACTTTTTTCATCCTGTTCTCAAACTCTTGAACCTGTTTCACAAGTTCTACCATACGCCCGGAATTTGAAGCTGAGTTTACAGCCTGAATGCTGTTTGATACATCTACACCTTTGACCACAACAACCTGAAGATCGTGGATAGGAGGCATATTTATTCATCTCCCTTCAAAGATCTTTTTAGCCGTGCTATTATCGCCGTGTGTATCTGAGAAATTCTAGATTCGCTTACTCCTATCACTTCACCTATTTCTCTGAAAGTAAGTCCTTTCTCATAATAAAGCGAAAGTATCAACTGATCCTTTTCACTGAGTTCCTCAACAGCCTCTTTCAGTTTTTCATTAAGAATCTCTTTGTAGGCATTTACCTCCGGATCATCAGCATCATCAGCTATTGCTCTTTCCATTCCTTCTTCATAACTTTTATCGGTAAGGTAGGCATCAAGTTCAAGAATCTGGCTTTTTCTCACCGAAAATTTGAGCTTTTCAAAATCATCATGACTTATTTTAAGATTATCCATTATCTCTTCATCTGTAAAATGCTTATCCGGGTTGTCTGCCATGAAATTCTCGTATCCCTTTATAAGATGCCTCAGTTCTTTTGGCAACCAATCAATTCTCCTCAGATAATCAAGCATTGCACCACGTATTCTATTCATGCCATAAGTATAGAAATTAGCCCCCATTGAAGGATCATACCTGTCATAAGCCTGAAGAAGACCTATAAGTCCCTCCTGTATCAGATCATCAAGTTCCACACTTTTTGGAAGAGTACTGAGAAGATTCAGAGCTATGATCTTTATCTTAGGCAGAAAGTTTTTTATTATCTGATCTTTGTTCAATGAGTATTTCATATATACCACCCTTTAAAATAAAACTATATATTATAGAGTTCTACTTTTTCACCACCACCCACTTTTTTTACCATAAGTTCTCCTGTAGCTATGTTAAATTCTATACTTCTGGCCCTGTTGCCACCTACATCTTCAGCGATAATCCTTACTCCCTTTTGCTTGAGCTTAAGCTTGACAGCCTCTATATTTCTTTTCCCAATATCCATGGTTTGGCTAGAAGTGCCAAACATTGCGGCTCCTCCTGCAATTTTAGCCTCAAGGTTAGACGCTGATGCGCCGATTTTCAAAAGTTCGCTGTAGATCAAGTCTATACCTGAATCAGCATACTTACCGGGTTTTGGCCCTATATTCCCAGAACTGTCAGGCAACATCACATGAACCATAGCCCCAATGTTTTT
>JAKJGQ010000137.1 GCA_022704305.1 Thermotogae bacterium
AGGGCTTCCTGCGTATCTCCACTTTGAAAATGTCAATATTACAAGCCATATGAAAGGATATCCCCAGAAGATAGCCGAATATCCAAGATAAGTGAGGGAAATCCCCCATCCTTTAAGTACTCTGCGTTTTTTAAGCTTACTTATTTTTTCCATAGATAATCGTTCCCTACCATATTATTTTGTTTATCTTTTTTACGGCTTCATCTAAGGCTGCCTGAGGTGCTTTTGTTCCGTACATGAGAGGTTCAACAAGACTAACGGTCATTTCGTCCTGAACCTCAACTGTTTTGGTTATAAGTGCTGGAGGAACTGCATACTTAACGTACTTTGCGTACTCAGCCGAAAGAGGATTTCTGGTGAAGAAATCTTTGAAAATAGGATTTTCCATGAGATCTTCCCTTGCCGGAGGCATCTTGGTTATTTCAAGAAATCTTTTATCGAACTGTTCATTTGAAAGCACCCATTTTACAAACTCCCATGACTCCTTCTGATGTTTGGATGATTTGAAGATAACGATTCCCTTCGTGTCCGCAAACGTGTAAACTGGTTTATCTTTAGGATAACTGTCCGGAACAAGCGGCGGAGTTATAACAATATTTTTAAGAATATCCGGAAACTGGTTTTCTGCATATGGAATCTCCCACGGTCCCTGAAGGCTTCCAAGTAGAGAACCGGTATAAAGCGGAGCTGTTCCAAGCTCCAGAGCTGTAAGATTATTTTTGAACATGTAGCTTATAAACTCGGTTACCTGTTTTCCTGCATCACTGCCAAAAAGTGCTTTGGATTTTTTGGTATCAATATAAGGTTTTCCTTCGGATGCAGCATAGTAGTAGGTTATGTAGTCATACCATCTGTCCCACCAGTTTCTTCCCTGTATAACACGTATGGCATACTTTTCTTTCGGAACAACAAATTTTTTTGACAGTTCATAAAGCTCCGAATATGTTCTTGGCGGTTCTGAGTATCCGATTTTTTTAAGAACATCGATTCTCCACCACATAAGAATAGGATTTGAATATATAGGGATTACATAGTTTTTTCCGTTAAGCTTCCAGCCTTCCATTATGGTCTTCATAGTTCTGTTCTGAATTAGCTTATCGTAATCGGGCATTTTATTCAGTTCAATTATCTGATCAATTTCAACCAGCTGTGCTGCAAAGCCTGCAAAGATATTTCCGCATATATCCGGTGTTCTGCCTGAAGCTATGGCGGAAAGAATAGCTTCCTCGGAGCTTCCTGCCGCGGGTATGGTTGTCCATGAAATTTCTATATCCGGTCTGTATTTTTTCCATTCTGTCAGGACTTCCTTCCAGAACATTTCATCCTGTGGATTGGGAGCTGTCCATAAAACAAGTTTAGTTGCAGAAAAACCTGCAATACTTAATATAAAAATAAGAGATAAAAGTAATTTTTTCATAAATCACCTCCATTATTTTGTTGTTTCGCGCGCTACAAACTCTGTAAAAAGAGATATTGTAGAAGGATGACGGTTTTTGTTGTTGAGAAGATCGACAATCCTGTTAACGGCAACACTTCCCATTTCATATTTAAACACCTTTACTGTACTGAGCTTTGGAGTTACAACAGAAGAAAAGAAAATATCGTCAAAGCCAATTATCTGCACATCCTGCGGAACACTGACACCCTTGTTTTTTAAATGCTCAAGAATCATTATGGCGACAGGATCGTTTGAGGCAAAGATTACATCAGGTTTTTTCTTCATAGCCATATCGGTTATATAGCTTATGTTCTGGGAAGTTTCATCACATTCAAGTGTTTCGGGGAGCAGTCCGTAATGTTCCATGGCCTGACAGTATCCTTCGTATCTGTTTTTAAAGCCAAAGAAATTCAGTGAACCGTGAATATGAAGAACCCGTTTATATCCTTTTTTGATAAATTTTTCCGTGGCATAGTACGCTCCATCAAAACCATTTGATATTACACAGTCAAGAAGTTTTCCGGGAATGTAATTGTCCACAAGAACTATAGGCAGGCCGGAGTTCTGAATAGTATCTGTAAACGAATCACCGCCGATTATTATAAGCGCGTCGACGGTTTTCAGAAAATCGGCACCGGTCTTTTCAAAAGTATTGAACCGCAGATTTAAACCGTTTTCTCCTGCGGAATCAGAGATACCTTTAAGCATGATAGAGTAGAAATTCTTAATACCATAATTATCCTTCTGAAGATTAAGAATATTTTCTATTCTTTCAGAAGTTAATACCCCGAGCTCATAGTTTCGTGTTTTTTTTGCCAGAGCCTTTGCAAACTGCGATGGAGTATAATCAAGTTCTTCTATAGCTTTCATTACTTTTTGACGTGTATCTTCGGACACATTTGAAGTGTTGTTTAAAACTCTTGATACTGTTGCGGTGGATACTCCTGCGAGTTTTGCTACGTCTTCAATGCGTGACATTTCTCACCTCTTTGTAAGCGCTTTCATTCAAAACAATAATACCATTTTTTTTTCTTTCTCAAAATACATACAAATGGTTGAAAAAAGCATAAAAATTATAAAAAAAGAATATAAATATGAATAATACCATTTAATAGCATATAATCAGTTTTAAAACCCAAAATGATTACTATGAGCAATAGAAAAAACTCATTCATTACTTTCACATAAAGATTTTAACCAAAAAGAAGATAAGAAAAGAAATTATAGAATAATCAGTAATAGATGACTCTAATAACTATAATACAGTGTTTGCAAAAAACATTAAAGTTTTATAGAATAATATCACAAATGTAAGCGCTTTCATAACAAAAAATATCAGGAGGCGAATAGGGGATGAAGAAAAAGGTTTTGACAGGTATAGTTATTTTTGTATTAGTTCTTGCTGCTAATGTTCTTGGTGCGACAAAGGAGTTTATGGTTCAGACATCTTCACTGTCTGGAACGGATGTTCCTTATGTAATATCTTTTTCAAAGATGCTCGAAATGGTAGGAGATAATTTTGAAGCAAACTGGTACTCTATACGGGTATACGATGAGAGCAACAAGGAATTGCCCTACCAGATAGAAGATATTGATATGAACAGAAAAATTTCGGCAGGGGACAGGCTTGCATTTATGTTCAGATCAAAAGCCAAAATAGTGGTTTCTGATGATTCTGACATGGATCTTGGCGAGTATGCTCCGGTATTTAATATTGAGGAAAAAGACGGTGCATATATGGTTTCAACGGATAAGTTTACAGTAAAGGTTGACAACCATGCGCTTGTAAGTTTTATAAAATATGGGGCGAACGAAGGAACGCTTTTTAATGAACTTGGAATAGTAAGAGTTGCGGGATGGTCTATGAATACGTATTATACTGACGGTAAGCTTGGAAAGCATGAAGAAAATGTTTCCGCGGGCTTTGACGTACAGAGCTTTAAAATTCTTCAGGCAGGTCCTGTATGTGTAACCGCTCAGGCACTTATGACAACGAAACTTTTTCCGGGGTATAACCAGGAGCTCACAGTACATATATTTAAAAACGGAGATGTCCTTACGGAAAATAGGTTCTTCTTCACTAACTATGTAAATCTTATGAAACTTCAGATAATGGCAACGGCACCTGTTACCAGTTATGATGAAGGAGCCGTTCATATTCTTCCGATGTTCAGAAGGATGATATGGACAGATCAGCTTAACTCTACTCCTTATGAGTACTGGCTTGAAAGAAATGCGGTAAAAATGGTTGACAATAAGCCGTATATATCTTTTGCAGCCATAGATTCAGTTAAACCTTTCTGGTGGGGAGCAGCATATATATTCTCAAGCATGGAAAGCTGGAGAGCTAACTTCTCCGAAAAGTATTCTATAGGAGCGGCTGAAATACTTCCCGTTAAGCCTTTGGTCTATGGGGATATGGAAAAGTTTGTTAAC
>JAKJGQ010000138.1 GCA_022704305.1 Thermotogae bacterium
TTACAACGCCCAAGGTGACTGTGTGTTTTAGTCCCAGAGGATTACCTATGGCAACTGCCCACTCGCCTATGTCTATTTTGTCAGAGTCACCAAGTTCAAGAACGGGAAGGTCTGTTTGTGTTTCTATTTTAATGACTGCCAGATCCAGTTCTGAATCTCCTCCCACAAGCTTGGCATCAAATTTCTTTCCATCAGCCATACTTACGGTTATTTTGCTTGAATTTTCAACCACATGGTAATTGGTGAGAATGTAACCGGCTTTGTCAAATATAAAACCCGAACCTATTGCAGTTACATCCTTTTGGGTATCGGGAAGTTCCCCGCCAAAAAATCTTTTGAAGAAGTCATCAAAGTAAGGGTCATAGAGTGACGACTGCTGACTTTTGCCTACTGCTTCTATATTTACGACTGCTGGCGATGCGTACTTTACAACATTTACCACCGGACTGACATAACCTTCATTTACGTAAGCGAACATACCTATGCTGATGAGCAAAACAGAAAGTACAGCTATGACTTTTCTCATAAAAACTTCACCTCCGTAATAGTTCTTATAGTAAGTTTTGTATTATTATTATACATTGTCATCACTTAAAAAAAACTTAAAAACTAATCTATTACTTTTAGAATATCATAAAAGCT
This sequence comes from Thermotogae bacterium, assembly GCA_022704305.1. GTDB lineage: Bacteria > Thermotogota > Thermotogae > Petrotogales > Petrotogaceae > UBA5851. The sequence continues at coordinate 643 of JAKJGQ010000138.1, forward strand.
GCTAACTATGATATCAGCATCTTTAACTTCGTCCCCTCCATATCCGTAGTTGCAGCCTATAGCAGGGATTTGGTTGACATGTGCTGCATATATATCCTTTTCACGGTCTCCGATCATCACAAAGTCTTTAGAGTTATACTTTTCCATCATTATACGGATAACCTCATCCTTTTGTTTCCAGCCGTACATTTCCGAACAGTTTGGAAAGTCTATAAACTGTCTTATTCCTTTGCTAAGAACGCTTTCCATATACTTTATATTACAGTTGGACAGAAGATATAATTTCTTTCCTTTTTCCTTGAGAGTCCTGAGAACAGGTACGACTCCTTCAAAAAAGATATCTTCAGCCTGTTGAAGAACCAGTTCCTCGTAATGGTCAAGATACCTTATTGCCTTTTCAATAAGCACCGGATCATCGTTTTTAAAGAGATTTTTCCATATTTCGTCTATGGTGAAACCAATATACTTCATTATCTCTTCCTTAGTGTGATTGCCTATATTGAAGCCGTCATTCTGAAGCCGTTTTAAAACCATTTCAAATGCAGGAATTGAAACAAGGCTTGTGTTAACCAAAGTACCGTCTATATCAAAAATAATATTCTGAGCTTTTATCATTGCCGTTTTCTCCTTTAGTATGGTTTATAATCCTGTAAGTAAGGTCATTCATAATTGTATTATTTTCTTGCTTGCTTCTTTCGAGAGAGTTTTTGTACTCTTGCTGGTATACAATTCTTGCCGGTCTGCCCTCAAGCATGATTACCTGGTCTGCCATAAGTGAAGTTTCAAAAGGATCGTGTGAAACCAGAATAATAGAGATCCCAGTTTCCTTTTTGAGATTAAGCAGATCAATCATTATATCGTAACGGGTCTTTATATCCAGCGAACCGAAGGGTTCATCCAAAAGCAGAAGAGTAGATGAATATCCCATGGCTCTTGCGATATTTACACGTTTTCTCATTCCTCCGGAAAGTTCTGCTGGCATCATAGAACCGCATCCTTTAAGATTGAGAAGATCAAGAATCCTGTCAACTTGGTTGTCACCCAGAGTTCTGTTTACTATTTTTATGTTATCTTTTACCGAAAGCCACGGGATAAGTCTGTCATCCTGAAAGACATAGCCTATCCTGCCATGGTTGGTCACAACGTTTCCGCTGTCCTGACCGACAGTTCCTGCGATTATATTCAGTACTGTGGTTTTTCCAATTCCTGAAGGACCAAGCAGTGCAGTTGTCTGAGAATTACCAACTTTAAATGAGAGCTCTTTAATTATTTTTTCCCTGCCGAAGCTTTTGCTTATACTCTGTAATTCAATAAAATGCTCTGTGGCTGATTTTACATTGTTATTGGGCTTATCAGCAGAAGAAAGGTTCACTTTGGGAACAAAGTTTATTTTCATGACGATAAATTCAAAAATAATTCCCACTATTATAAGAAATAAAGTGTTGGCAAATACTTCATCGGTTCTGAGAGTAGATTTTGATAATGACAACAAATAACCAAGTCCCCTGTTTCCAGCCATGAATTCGCCGATTACAACCGAACGCCACAATGAACCACAGACCACCTTCAGGGTAGAATTTATAAAAGGTACGATTGAAGGAATGTAGATATACCTTATTACATCGCTTTTAGATAAACGGAAGACTCTGCTGAGCATAACAAGATTCCTATCAGTTGAGCCTACTCCTTCTGCTATGTTTATAACTACTGTCGGAAATATGACAACAAAACATATAAAAACAGGTGTATAAAACCCTATACCGAACCAAAGCAGCGCTATAGAGATATAAGATACAACAGGTGTAGCTTGCATAAACATCAAGGTAGGACGTACAAAATCATAAAATTTTTTGCTTAAACCTGAAAAAAAACCCAAAGGTATTCCGATTCCAAGACTTAGTATAAATCCCACAAAAAGCTTTAAAAAAGTATCCAAAAAGCTTTTCCAGAATGAAAAATCTCCGAGCATTACAAAAAGCTTTGAAAAAACCAAACCAGGACCGGGAAGTATAAAAGAAGGGTAAAAAAGGCTTACCGTAAACCAGATAAGAATGTATACCGCAAGTCCCAAAAAATAAAACAGAACAATCACTCCCGTATAAACTAAAAGCCCCGTAAAACGGGGCATTTAGAATTACTTTTTATTTTCCTTCTGTTCGTCAAACTCCAGTTTTCTTTCAACCTGAACGGTTTTAAGAAATTCCAGTTCATCCCCTACAACGAGATCATCAAAGTTGAAGAATTTCATTCCACATTCCTTTGGAGCATCAACGGATTTAACATCATCCTTGTAATGCTTAAGCTGCTCTATCTTTACCTGGGTTACAAACTTTCCGTTTCTGTATAGTTTTACACTTCCGTCCTTATTGACATAACCTTCTGTTACCTGTATACCGGCAATAGTACCGACTTTCTTTATTCTGAAAAGTTCCTTTATATATCCGCCGCCGGTTACAGCTTCCATCTCTTCAGGCTCCAACATACCTTCAAGAGCTTTTTTTATATCGTCTATGAGGTTAAATATTATCTCATAACGTTTTACCTGAATCCCCTCCTGCTCGGCAAGTTTAAGAGTTTTAGAGTCTGCTTTGACTCTAAAACCTAGGATAACAGCATCTGAGGCAGATGCAAGCATAACATCGCTTGGGATAACTGCGCCTATTCCGGCATGGACAACCTGCAGATCAACATCAGGATTCTTAAGCTTGGCAATGGAGGTTTTCAGAGCCTCTATCTCTCCGAAAGTGCCGGATTTAAGGATTATATTCAGAATTTTCTTTTTATTCTCATCTGTTAGCTTCATGAACTCTTCAAGACGAATATGTTTTTTCCCGATTCTCTTATTATCCTCTATAAGCTTTTTACTCTGGGAAATACTTCTGGCTTCATCAAGAGTATCAACAGCGTAAAAAATAGAGTGCATATCGGGAACATCTTCAAACCCCTGTATGAGAACAGGAGCAGGTGCTGTGGCTTCCTTTATGGTTCTACCGAAATCATCCTGCATTCTTCTAACTTTTCCGTAGGTGTTTCCTGCTACAAAAAAGTCTCCGTTTTTGAGAATACCGTCTTTAATTATTACTGTTGCAACAGGACCGAGATTTTTGTCCAGTCTGCTTTCAATTATAATGGCTCTTGCATTGCCCTTCGGATAATATTTTATTTCCTGCATTTCAGCAACGAGAAGAATCATATCCAAAAGTTCATCTATG
>JAKJGQ010000139.1 GCA_022704305.1 Thermotogae bacterium
CTGAATACTTTCTTTTTCTTGACATAACAAAACCCCTTTCGTCAGATTTTGTCTAACTAAAGGGGTTCACTTCATTTAGGGAGGAGATTTTTTCTATACATGACTGCAAAAATTTTAGCTTATAGCCTTGATTCTTTCTTTTGCTTTTTCAATCAGACTGTCCGAAGGCTCGGCGTAATCAATTACGTAGTTATAGTATTCAATAGCTTTTTCGTAATCTTCATACTTTTCGTATACAAGACCGAGATTGTAGCATGCCGGAGTGTACATATAGTTTATATCCAGTGCTGATAAGAAGTACTCTTCAGCCTCTGTATAGTTTTTTTGGGCATAGTAACAGTATCCTATCTGGTTAAATGCTTCATAATCTTTTGGATTTAGTTCTATGGTTCTTATGAAATCAGAAATTGCTTCATCGTATCTTTGATTGTAAAGGTATACTTTTGCCCTGTTAAAGTAGTAGTTTGGATTTTCTTCAAGTTCAATAGCCTTGGTATAATACTCTATTGCATCATCATCCATAAAACTGTAGAAACTGGCATTTCCCATTTCATTGTAAGCAATCGAATAAAGAGGATTTATTTTAAGAGCTTCTTTCTGTAATGAAATTGATTTTTCATACTCTCCCAGAGCCGTGTAACATAGACCTTTATAGCTTATAGCTTCATAATCCTGAGGATTAAAGGAAATTACTTTATCGAAATCGTCCACTGCCTCATAGTATCTTTCAAGAGCATAATAGGCCAAAGCCCTGTTATAGAATATGTAGTCCTTGTCCTGAGTAATGTCTATTGCAGCATCGTAGTCACCTAAAGCAGTTTCGTAATCCATTGAATCGTAGCTTACTATACCGCGTTCATTGTAAGCATCATAGTCCTGACTGAAAAAGTTGATATGAGTGCTGTAATCATACCATGCTTCATTAAGGTCTCCAATTTTGTAGTAAAGTCTTGCCCGTCTGAGATAAAGATCTGAGTAAGCATTTTTCGGGGTATGATCGGTAAGTATTTTTTCTGCTTTAATATAGTAATTGATGGCGTCTTCGTACTTTTGGATACCTTCAAGTTCTCTTGCTTTATCATAATACTTCTGAACTTCCTTTTCATCGTAATCCTGACTTTTCTGAGGAGTAGTTACAGGTTGCTCGACAGGTTTTTCAGTATTTTTTACAAAAGGATCCTGTGTCTGAATCGCTTTATCAACTGTGGCTATATTCTTTGAAACCTGTGCAGGTAAATCGCTTTTAGTTTGATCTTTAGTAGGAGCGCTGCATGACACAAATAGAAATGCCGATGCCAATAAAAGTAATATTCCATAAAATCTTGATTTCACGTTACCTCACCTCCATATCTTTTTATATTATTATAACATAGCTTTAAGGCTTTTATATCCATATATTTGATTTTATCAACAATGCTCTGGTATAATTAAATAATATCAAATTCTGTTTTTGTCGGGAGGCATGTTATGTACGATTTTAAGTCAGTTCAGGAAAAGTGGCAGGAGTACTATAACCAAGTTAAGCCATTTGAGGTGGATCTGAAAAATGCGAAAAAACCATTTTTAAATCTTATGATGTTTCCATACCCTTCCGCTGCCGGACTCCATATTGGAAACATGTACTCTTTCATGGGTTCAGATGTCTATGGCAGGTACATGAAGCTTAAGGGATACGATGTTTACGAGCCGATTGGTTTTGATGCTTTTGGAATCCACAGTGAAAACTATGCACTCAAGGTAGGAGAGCATCCTGCCGTACTAACGCCGAAAAGTATAGAATATTTCAGAGAGAAGCAGCTTAAAAAAATAGGTGCAATCTATGACTGGAAAAGCGAAGTAAACACATCTTCTCCTGAATACTATAAATGGACTCAATGGGTTTTTCTTCAGCTTTATAAAGCAGGATTGGCAGAAAAGAGAGTATCGAACGTCAATTGGTGTCCATCATGCAAGACAGTGCTTGCAGATGAGCAGGTAATTGAGAATAAGTGTGAAAGATGCTCAAGTGAAGTCGAAAAGCGTGAAATGAGCCAGTGGTTCTTTAAAATAACTAAATATTCCGAAAAACTTTTGGATAATCTTGATAAAATAGATTGGACGGAAAACACCAAAAATATTCAGAGAAGCTGGATAGGGAAGTCTAAAGGTGCCAGTATAAAGTTCAGGCTTGAAGGTAGCGAAAAGTGTATCGAGGTTTTCACCACAAGACCTGATACGATATACGGAGTGACCTATATCGTGGTTGCACCGGAGTATAAGAATCTTGAACAGCTTATAAAGCCTGAAATTAAGAAAGAGTTTGAGATATTTGAAGAGTCTGTAAGAAAGATGGATATGGCTACAAGAACATCAATAAAAAGAGAAAAGAACGGTATCTTTACAGGCAGCTACGCTGTTCATCCTCTTACAGGCGAAAGTATTCCTGTATGGATAGGAGACTATGTTATAGCAGATTACGGAACAGGTGCAGTTATGGCTGTTCCTGCTCATGATGAAAGAGACTGGGTATTTGCAAAAAAATACGCTCTGCCTATAAAAAAAGTAATTGAATGTGAGGACTCACAGCTTCCATATACAGAGTATGGAGTTATGATAAACAGTGATAAGTATACGCAAACTAAAAGTCTTGATTTTATAGAAAATGTAGGTTCAGTTCATCCGGATTTTGAAGCACAGACTAACTACCATCTTCATGATTGGTGTATTTCAAGACAGAGATACTGGGGACCGCCTATTCCGGTTGTTTACTGTGAACAATGCGGTACTGTTCCTGTAAAGGAAGAAGACCTTCCGGTCATACTTCCTCAGACCAAAGACTATATTCCTGACGGAAGCGGAAAGTCTCCTCTTGCCAAAAACGAAGAGTTTATAAACACGGTATGTCCCAAATGCGGAAGACCGGCCAGAAGAGAGACGGATGTAAGTGACAACTTTCTTGATTCAGCATGGTATTTTTTGAGATACTGTTCTCCTAAAGATGATACAAAACCTTTTGATGCAGAACTCGTAAAAAAATGGTATCCTGTGGGAATGTACATAGGCGGAAATGAACATGCCAACCTTCACCTTATGTACTCAAGATTTATTACTATGGCACTTCATGACCTTGGGTATCTGCCATTCGAGGAATCTTTTTCCTCTTTCAGGGGACACGGACTTATACTCAAAGACGGTGCAAAGATGAGCAAGTCCAAGGGAAATATGATAAATCCCAATGATTATTTTGAGACGCATGGGGTAGACTGTCTCAGAACGTATCTCATGTTTATGGGGAATTTTCTTGAAGGCGGAGATTTCAGAGATTCAGGCATGGATGCCATTCAAAGATTTCTTAACAGGGTATGGGATATAGCCAGTCTTCCAGAGGGGAAATGCAGTGACTCTGTAAAAACCAAGATGGCTCAAACTATAAACAGATTCAGCTATTCAATAGAAAATATGAAGTATAATGCCGCAGTTGCCTGCCTTATGGAGTTCAGCAATGAAGCAGTAAAAGAAAGCTGCATGGAAAGATCTGTGGTTGTTGACCTGGCCAAGATGCTTGCCATATTTGCACCGTTTATCGCTGAAGAGATATACTCTATGAAAGGCGGTAAAGGAACTGTACTTAACGCTGGTTTTCCTGGTGGATACGATAAGTATCTTGAATCTGCTAGTATAGATCTTCCTGTTCAGATAAACGGAAAAATGCGCGGTATTGTCAATGTCCCAAAAGGATTAGAAAGCGATGCGCTCTTAAATGTGCTGAAAGAAAATGACAAATTCCGTTCAATTCTGGAAA